>CAYOKF010000007.1:0-19863 GCA_964404475.1 uncultured Dehalococcoidaceae bacterium
GTGATAGGAAGCGAACTTTTCCACGAAGTCAAAGGCGAAGTCCCACTCCTTATAGATGAATACCCGATCCCAGGGGACAAATACGTCAGCAAAGATGACCATGCACTCCTGACCTCCGTAAAGGACATTGCCTACGTCTATAGTCGGACAATCCATCTTCCGGGTATCGCAGGACTGCCGTCCGTAAACGTAGATAATGCCTTCGGTGTCACTGGGCAGAGCAAAGGAAATGGCGTAGTCTTTATCTTCTTCCCGCAGTGCTCTGGTTGGCATGGTGATTATCTCATGTGAGTTCACCGCTCCCGTCTGGTGTATCTTACTTCCGCGCACGATGATGCCATCCGGCTTTTCTTCAACGACATGAAGATACTGGTCCGGGTCAGGCTGGCTGGCGGGGTGGAGGCTCCTGTCTCCCTTGGAGTCCGTCATGGCACCGCAACAAGCGAGGTCCTCATCCTGGACGTATTGCAGGTATTTCAGGAAACGCTGGTTGTACTCAGTACCGTACTTCCGGTCAACGTCATAGGTGACCATGGACAGCGCATTCAGGGCATCCATGCCCACGCAACGCTGAAAGCAGGAGCCGGTGTAGGCGCCCAGTATTCTGCCCATCTTTGATTTATTTACCAGGTCATCGGTGCTCTGATGGATATGGCAGAAGCGGTTGATCTTCTTCCCGTTCAGGTGGGAAGTCGCCGTGATAACCTGCTCAAATTCAGACTTTTCGGCAAGTTCGTACGTTGCTGCCATACAATTCATGGTGGGCTGGATAATGGGATTGTTCACCAGGTCTGTAACACGCTCACCGAACATATACAGCTCGGGTTTCATCTTGCGCATGCTTTCGAGGTACTCTTGCTTTGTCTTCATTTCCGTACTCCTTCTGGCTGCTCTCAGCTAGCTTGACATGAGCCGTTATCCGTGGCGGTAAGTGTCATTAGCTCTATCTCTACACCATATTATATCAGATGGAAGTGTCTCCATCCAGAATGACCACGAAGCTCGAGCGTGGTTATAAGAAGTTACCCTGAAGGCGAAGTTCAGCGGACGGGAAACATAACCGCTTCTGCCGTGGTAAGGAAGTTGCTGAAGGGAGGTTGGGCGGGTGGGCTCAGGAACCGGGGGTATCATCCATGAGATCGACATACATTTCCTCAAGAGCGGACTGGCGTACCGATAGGTCAATTAGCGCCCAGTTATTTTCGGAAATGTCCTGTAATAACGATGCTATTTGCGCTACATCAGAGGCCTTGAAGACGTAATTGTCGCCCTGTCTGGGGTAATCAAGGTCGGTGTCAGCGTGAAAGGTTACCTGGTATTCCCGTTTGCCGAACCTATCTCGGATTGATTCCATAGTATCACAGATAGCCAGCTCAGCGTTTTTCATGATAGCGACACGGTCACAGATATACTCGATGTGAAACAGGTTATGCGCGCTCAGCACAACTGTTTTTCCGCTATCATTTAATTTCTTCAGGTAATCGATGATAAAGAAGGAGGTCAGCGGGTCAAGTCCGGAATTAGGCTCATCAAGTACCAGTAGTGACGGATCATGTAGCAGGGTACGGGCAATGGCAACCTTTCTCTTCATGCCTTTGGAAAGTTCCCCGGTGTACTTGTCTCTATCGCCCATTTTCAGGGAGTTAAGGAGTGAATCAATACGCTCGATAGCCTGAGAGCGGGGTATCTGGTAGAGTTCAGCAAAGAACATTAAATATTGCTGCACCGTCATGTTCTCATACAGCGGACTCTCTTCAGGCAGGTAGCCGATGTGCTTCTTTGCCTGAATGCTGTCTCTGGTCATGTCATAACCCATAACCTCGATAGTGCCTGATGTTGGCGTCAACAGCCCGACTATCATCTTCAAGGTGGTGGTCTTACCGGCCCCGTTATGACCGATCAAACCCAGTATTTGCCCGCACTTGATTTGGAGGTTAAGGTCGTTGACGGCAGCGAAGTTGTCATATAGTTTGGTAATAGATTCCAGTTTAATTATTGGATTCTGGTCCACCATTTAAATAATCCTTGGCATTATCATGAGAACCATACTGTCAATCTCAAAGCGGGAAATCACCCGCCTCAGGACTAGATTCAGCGGTCGCTCGCGGCTCATCGTCCTGGCGGTGGTTGCCCTGACCATTATCAGCTCCTATGTAATTTACCATCAGGACCTGGTGATAAGCAAGGGCTTGTACACGGTGGGTGTCACCCCCGATGGGCCGCCGGTAGCTGACCAGCGCTTCAGCGTGGTCAAGGTTGAACGGCAGGCCGGCTATGACCTGCTGCGGCAGGGTGCCATTGACCTGTACCTTGACGGGGAGGAGATAGTCAGCCGTGGCGATGACCGTTCCCAGTATGCTGCCGGAGCCCTGCAGAAATCCATGGCAAAACAGGATTTAATCCGTATCTCGAATGAGTATGAGGTTGATCGTGCCTTCCCTCTCCGGGTTGAGGTCAGCTATCTTAAGTTGCTGGGGAATGATGGTGCCACCGAAACGGCACTGACCGATACCGGTGCATTAACCGGGCGAGAAGAAATTCTATCTGAAGCACAGCCGCCGGCTGCGGCGGGCGCTGAAGAACCGGCGGTGACTTCAATGACAACGCCTTCAGCGGCAATTGCCGAAATGCCGGGAGAAGGTAGTCCTGAGCAGGCACCGTCTGCTGGTAGTGAGACCGATGATGTTGTCCGGCGGCAATTGGCCGCTTTTGCTGACAGTAATCAGCTGCCGGAGTTTAAGGCGGAATTCGTCTCGGAAAACGAGGTGATTATTCCGTCACTGATGCAACCGCCGGTGCCGCTGGCGCAGATAATTATTACCTTTCTCTATGTTGTGCCGGTATTCTTCGTCAGCCTCTTCTTTACCAGTGGCTTCACGGAGGAAAAAATAAACCGCAAGCTGATTGTTTTACTTTCGGCGCCGGTGACACGGCTCCAGGTCATCCTGGGCAAGATGTTACCCTATTTTGCTTACTCGGTGGTGATTATTATCGCGATTACCCTGGCTTTGGGAGGCGACTTGCTGCTGGGTGTCGCCATCTTTGTCCCGGTAATGTTGTTTATCTTTTCCATTTATCTGATGGTAGCCTTGACCTACCGCACCTTTAAAGACCAGACGTTCTTCTCGGTTCTGGCGCTCTCGGTGGTTACCGTTTATCTGGTAGGCCCGGCCATGTTTGTCGGGGTAAATGACCTGAGCTATATATCGCCACTGACATTAGCGGTGGAGATGTACCGGGGGGAGTCTTTCAGCGTCGGCGAATACTTCCTTGCCGAGACACCGCTGTTATTGATATTCGGGCAGTCCTTGTTTGTCGGCACGCGCGTCTTGAATGAGGAATACCTGATGGGCTTTAAACCCCTGCCTACCAAGGTGGCCCAGGCGCTTTATTTCATTATTGACCGCAACCACCTGAGCACCTCCGTATTTTTCTTAAGCCTGTTTATGGTGCCGGTAGTGTTCATGGTGCAGTTATCATCCATCGCTTTAATCTCCAATCTGCCCGCGCTCTTCACGCTGTGGTTCTTGGTAGTAATTTCCGTGGTTGTCGAAGAGCTTGCCAAGTCGGCGGGGATAATCATACTGTTGCGGCACGGCATCGTTAAAAGCTGGCCGGATATATTAAAGCTATCTCTGCTGTCGGCGCTGGGATTCCTGATTGGCGAAAAATTGCTGCTTTATCTTGCCCTGAGCGTGCTCTCGGAGTCGGTGTTTATCTCGGCTATCTTCGGGTCTGGCCTGTTAGTCATGCCTCTTATTCTGCACATGGTAACGACCTTCCTCGTTTGCCTGATAACCGCGCGCCTGGGTATCAGGTATTTCCCCCTGGCCGTTCTGGTCGGTACGGTAATCCATACTATGTATAACCTGCTGGTGATCGGAGCAGTAGCATGAACCAGTACCTGGCCCTGCTAAAAAGAGAACTGAGGTCAATTCTCAAAGAGAAGACGATAGTCTTTGCTATCATGGTGCAGTTCTTCGTGGCTTCATTCTCCTCCATTATTCTGGTGGGGATCATGGCTTTTTATGACCCGTCATCCATCAGCGAAAATAGTCAGGTAAACGTGAGGGTGGGAGTTGTCAGTGAGACTGGCAATCCGCTGCCGGATTACCTGCGGGACGGCAACCTGAGAGTGAGTTCATTTTCTGACGCATCCCGTGCCGAGGCAGCCTTCCTGCTGGGCCAGGTTGATGCGGTGATGATTGTGCCCGAGAACCGGTCAGACGTGGTTGATATGAAGTTGATCTTGCCGGAGCTGGATGCCAGGAAGACAGTTATTTTCATGATGCTGGATGAGCCCTTGAAAAGATACGAGAACCATCTGCGGCAGGTCAACGGGGTACAGTTAAACTACGCTGATAGCGGCGGCAAGCCTCATACCACCTATGAATTCCTTTATTCAGTGATTGTCCCTATTCTGATGCTCTTCCCGGCTCTTATCGCGGGAAGTATCGTGATTGACACGGTATCCGAGGAGATGGAGAACAAAACGTTTGACACGCTGATGTCAGCCCCGGTTTCGCTGGGTCAGGTCTTTATGTCCAAAATATCGGCGGCGGTGCTGACGGTGGTAATTCAGGTGATAATGTGGGTCGGCCTGCTACGGCTGAACAGTATTACCGTGCTGAACCCGGCTCTGGTGATATTGCTGGCGGTTATTATCGCCACGACCATATCTTTTGTCACGGGTATCATCGCACTGTACTTCAAGGACAGGGAGCGGGCTCAGTTTGTCTATTCTATAGTGCTCGTTACCGCGGTGGGCGGGAGCTATTTCCTTGACCCGTCGCCGTTCGGTTTGATTAGCCGTCTGGCTGCCGGGGACCCGGGTATTAATATGCTTTACGTCGTCCCTTACTTGGTACCGCTCGTCACGATGGGCGTCTTGTTTCTGCGCTTTTCCCGAAGGCTTGTATTTGCGCGGAATTAGATAATGTTAATATCGCTAGGGGAGAGCAGCCCGGCCGCTCTATCCCCAGCTGACAATAAGCGGTGATTCTTTATCGGGTGAGAGGTATACCGCATTTTTCGGGCAGTCAGCTACGCACCATCCGCAAAGCATACAATCCTCCGGATACATGATAACCGCCTTGTGGTTCTTCTCGTCTATACGTATCACGTCCATGGGGCAGCTTTGCACGCATAGCCCGCAGCCGTTACATAGCTCGGGGTCAATTCTCTCAATCGCCATCTTATAACTCCCGTTTTTTATTCATCTGTATACCAGTTATCACTCGCCGGGGAACTTATTGGGGTACCGCTCGCTGTATGGCCGGGACAGGTCGGGCCACCATTCCCGGGGAATCGGCTTGGTGAAAGCCTTCATCTCCCCGTTTTCCTCTTTGAGGAGCACCCACTTGAGCCATGCGGGGTCATCCCGGTGAGGATAGTCCTCGCGGTAATGGGTGCCCCGGCTTTCCGTTCTGAAGATGGAGGCCTTCAGTTTGGCTTCGGCGGTATGGACTATGTTTTTCGTTTCGTGGGCGAGGCGTAGCTCATGGGCATCCCTGGCGAAGAGCATAGGCACGAGGTGGTCTCTCATAAATTCGACGAGAGTAAGCGCCGCTTTCATGCGGTCTTCTTTCTTAATGAAGGTGATGAAATAGGGTATCATGGTGTTCTGCAATAACTGTGTTACCCACCTGGGACTGAAGCCCCCCTTGCGTTCCACAGGTGCCAGTACCGCTTTCTTTATCCGGGCTATTTGCTGTTCGTCTGTCACCGGTTTGTCTGCCTGAAGGGCATACTCGGCGGCGGCCGTCCCGGCTCTGGCGCCGGTAACCGCGGCACCGGCTATGCCGTAGCCGACACCGGGGTAAACGGCGCCACACATCATGCTGGCACATGAATCGCCGGCAGCATACAGCCCGGGGAGACTTGAGGCGCATTGGGTGTTAACCGGCCAGATGCCTTCCGAGGTATGAACAGATAGTCCGGCAGCCGCTCCGCCAGTCCGGCGTTGTGGCCGGGTTTCGTATCCTTCGGCGCTGTATAATGGCGCCCGGCCCGTATGGGCTTCAAATTCCAGCTCCATGAAATTCGAACCGATAAGACCCCTGACCTCTTTACCCTCGGCGTTAATACACTTGATTGGCTGCACTTGCGGGGGCCCCGCATCATGAAGCTGGGCTTCCAGCGTCTCCTTTAGCCAGAGACTCATGCCCATGGTGACCGCGGGATAATCAGCATTGGTGCTTTTTATTTCGTTGAATTCTTTACCGCTTATCTCGGCGCCAGCCCGGTAAGCCATCGCTTCACCGTCGGCAGTTAGCTCGGAAACAGGCCAGCCGGATGGCCTATAGCTGGCGCATCCGGAACACATGACGGTTGCCCTGGCCTTAAAAACATACAGTTCATAACTATCAATGGCTACGCCCATGGCACCGGTAATCCCGCCATCCTGCTGTAGCAGGTCGGTCATCATCACCCTGTCAAAGATTTTAACCCCCGTCTTTACCGCCTGTTTTCTGATGACCTGCCCGAATACCCTCTTTTTCAGTTGGACGCTCTCGGTGTGTATCGGGGGGAAACGGCTTATATAAATTTCGCCTTCTTCGTCCCTTTCGAACTCCACTCCCCAGGAAACAAGCTCCCGGAACCTCTCATACGAGTCCTTGAACAGGATTTCCGTCCATTCCCGGTGGTTCATATACTCGCCGATGGTATTCACATGGCTCATCCAGTTGTCCAGATTATGTCCCCATGCCGGATTAAAAGCCCCGAAGTAGAAGGCGTATGGAGATGAGCCTGATTTGCCGGCGTAGCCCTTATCGACCAGGGATACCGTTACCCCCTGCCCGCGTGCCTTAATGGCGGCGAGAAGACCCGCCATGCCGCCGCCGATGACCAGTACGTCAGTTTCAAATAAATTTTCCGTCGCCATCGTTTTACTTCCCTTTCGGCTATCTCAGCTCGTCAATAAGCTCGGCGAGGGCAGTATCATCGCCACGGCTGAAGTGGACCCGGGTAGCCTTCCGTCCTGAAGACCTTAGTGCCTCCAGGTCTCCCAGCGCCTGGGCGTCAGCGACAACTCCGAAGGTATAGGGTTTTCCCGGGATGGCCAGGTCCCTCTCATGGCTTGCGGTAATCTGGAGACACAGCACGCTGTCCGGCCCGCCCTTGTGCAGTTGTCCCGTAGAGTGGAGGAAGCGCGGCCCGTAACCGAGACTGGTAGCAATGTTGTATCGCTCCAGCACCCTGCGGCGTAGTTCCGCCATCAGTGTGTCCACCTGAGGTGTCTGGAGCAGGTAAGCCATGATAGCCAGGTATTTGCCTCTCCCCGCCTGCGCCAGTAGTTCCGCCGGCGAGACCGGGCTGTCTGGCCGGGTTAGACGGCCGGATGTGGTATATTCCTGTAACAGGTGCGCGGTGGCGTCCTTGGCCCGCTGCACATCAGGTTGGTTGAAGGGATGGATACCCAGCATCGCGCCGGCAATTACGGTGGCGAATTCCCAGCGGAAAAACTCGGCTCCCAGACCGTAGCTGTCCCGCAGTTCCAGTGTCAACACCGGTATCCCGGAAGCCCTTATCTGTCCTGACGCCGTGTCCATGGCCGCGTTGTCATCGCCTTCAAGCCGCAGAAAGACAAACATTCGGTCGTTATCGTAATGTTCCATAGCTGTCAGTGGCTCGCCGGTGACCGGTATGATACCCTTGCCTTCCTTGCCGGTGCTTTCGGCGATGAGCTGTTCCACCCACAATCCGAAACTATTGATAGCCGGTGACGTAACCAGCGTGAGTTTGTCCCGTCCCTGCGAAGCCAGGGTGCCGAGATAGGCTCCCAGCCAGGCGCCGGGATTTTCCGGCGCGGGCACATCGGGAGTACACTTCTCACGCAGATTATCTGCCTGGTTAATAAGCTCCTTGATATCAATCCCGATAAGTGCCGCCGGAACCAGGCCGAAGTAAGACAGTACTGAAAAGCGCCCGCCGATATCAGGCGGGTTGAGGAAGGTATGTCGGAAGCCTTCTTCTTTAGCTTGTTCGGTCAGCGGTGTGTTTGGGTCGGTGATGGCAACGAAGTTCTGCCCGGCGTTCTCTGGCCCGGCGGCCTCTACCAGACCGCGGAAATACCGGTAGAGAGCCAGGGGTTCGGTGGTAGTGCCGGACTTGGAGGAGACTAAAAATAGGGTGTGCGCCGGGTTGATGGTATCCGCCACTGATTGCACTGCGGCGGGTACGGTAGAGTCGAGGACTATTAGCTCGGGATACTCTCTGGCACTGCCCAAAGCCTGGCGCAAAACCTCGGCACCCAGGCTACTGCCGCCCATTCCGAGCAAAACTACGTGGTGAAAACCGGCCTCCTTTACTTCCCGGGCAAAAGCCTCAAGGGAAGAAATTTGCCCGCGCATAAGGTCGGTAACCGTAAGCCAGCCGAGGCGGTTGGTAATCTCGGCGGGGTCTGGTTTCCAGACAGTATGGTCTTTACGCCATATTCGTCCCACTAAATCCTGCTGGCTCAATCTGGCCAGTTTGGTGGCCACGCCCGCGTTGTGTTCCCCGATATCGGTCATTTCAGTTACTCAAATTAAGTTTCTGTGGCTTTATTGAGCTGCTTTCTTGCCAGGGCGGCGGCGCCGATGACCCCGGCTTTATTGCCCAGCGCCGCTGTCACCACGCGTAAGTTCTCCACCGCCGGTGGCAAGGCTTTCTCTTGAGCCGCCCGCTCTATGGCCGGCACATATTCTGGAATGCCCTGAATAACGCCACCGCCGAGGATTATCAGGCACGGGTTAAAGGCATTGATGATACTTACCACGCCCGCCGCGAGGTACTGCGCTGTTTCTTCGATGAGGCTTGCCGCTAATGGGTCACCCTCATGGTAAGCCTGCGTAACAGTGGCCGCCGAGATTTGCTTGATATCTCCCGCCAGGGTTATCAGTCTTTCCCCGGCTGGTGGCTCCGCAAGCACTGCTTCCTGGGCCCGCTCGGCAATCCCCCAACCACCGGCGTAGGCTTCAAAGCAGCCCTGGTTGGGGCAGCGGCAGCTTCGCCCGTTACTGACAATGGTGAGATGGCCGAGTTCCGCGGCAGTGTTGCCGCAGCCTTGCAGCAGCTGCCCGCCGCTGACAACGCCGCCGCCGATTCCGGTGCCGACAAATATGCAGACTAAATCATTTACCCCCTGCCCGGCGCCATGCTGCCACTCACCAAAGGTAGCCATGCGCACGTCGTTGTTAATGATTACAGGCATATCCAGTGCATTTTCCAGGTTTTCCTTGAGTGGTACGTTATGCCAGCCGAGGTTGGGAGCGAAGCGCACGATACCGGAGGTATCCACCTGTCCGGCAACACCGATACCCAGTGCGGGCACCGTCTTATCGGTGTCAGCCAGGCATTCATGGACGCAGGCTATTATATCATTGATTACTCCATCGGGGCCCTGCTCGGGCTGTGTCAGGCGGCGGCGGGATACTAATATGTGACCATGTTCATCAACAAGAGCCATCTCCACTTTGGTGCCACCGAGGTCGATACCCAGGGTTACGGTTTGGCGGTTACTATTCAATACCCTTCTCAACTACTCCTGTCCTTATCTGATACATTATCCAGATGGCTGGCTTTTGTCAACCCGGTTGCTTTTCCGTTAAGACTTGGCCGGTTACCGGATAGAGACTTCGTTGACAAAGCCTGAAAAAAGGGGTGTAATGAAATCAAAATACAAGAAGGAGGATAAGGAAAGATGCGAGCCGCAGGACGTTTTGTCGTTGACACTCACGGACATATCACCACATTATATCGGCCCAAGGGAGAAAAGGCCGAGGAACTGGCCAAACAGGGGCGCTGGATCGGGTTGCCTTCAGCTCCTGAGGATGGGGAGGTGGAACCGTACGAGAATATCGGCCTTACACTGTATGACATGGAGCGTTACGGGGTTGACATGTTGCTGCTCAAGCCCAGTATGCCCGGAACTACCAATGAGTCGCAAGCCAAGATAGTGGAGAAGTATCCCGACAAGTTCCGTGCCTTCTGCGCCGACCAGAAATGCAAACTTGCTATAGCGCGGGATGAGGCGAAGTTCAACAGGGATGACTCTGCCGATGAGATTGAAAAGGCACTCAAGACGGGCAAATACATTGGCATTGGTGAATTCTGCCCGCGGGACTGGGACCGCAAGAGGTACTATACCTTTAAGGAGCGTCTTGATGACTACCGCACCTTTGCCGAGCTGGCCAGGAAATACGGGGTAACCTTTGACTTCCACGAGTTCTCGTGGGAGTACGAGTGGGACACTTACCAGCTCCTTGCCAGAATCGCTCGTGAGTATCCGGACGTGATGTTCATCCTCTGCCATGGCGGCTACTCCATCGGCGATTATACCTTCGGTAGCGAGCGCATCCGCAAGACGTGTAATCTTCTCTCCTGGTTCAAGAACGTAATGATAGAGGTTGGCACCTGGCCCGCAGAGTACTATGAAATCGCTATCAAGGACCCCAATGTCGGTGTCACGCATCTGATGTTAGGTACGGACTTCGGCCATGTGCCGCAGTATATCATGATGAATCCGGTAGGAGACCCGTCTACTTTCTCCAGCTCCATGAAGCGGTTCTCCAGTGTACCGCACTATCAGGTTGATTGGTGGGGTTGGGCGCTGCACCAGATTGACAAACTTCGTGACACTATAACGCAGGATGAGATTAATCTCATCCTGGGCGGTAACGCCGCCCGCGTCTGGGAACTTCCGGTGCCTTACGAGCGTATGTTTATGTGCGGAAGACCTGATATCTGGGGCGTTGACTGGCAGGAGTCCATTCCGTATGTGAAGAAGGAACAGGTGATCAATCCAGACTAGAGTTCGATTATTCCGGCAATGCATAATAAATACGGCCTGAAAAAGGGCCTGGGGCTAACGCCCCAGGCCCTTTGTGTCTTTGGCACTTGTTTTGTTACAGTATCGGCAGGTATCTCTTAAGCTCGAATTCTGTCACCTGAGTACGATAACTGTCCCACTCTATCTTTTTGTTCTGGATAAATGCGTCAAATACGTGGTCGCCAAGGGCTTTGCGTACCAGATCGCTTTGCTCGGTTAACAGGATGGCCTCCAGCAGGCTGGCGGGGAGAGTGCCGATGTCTTTTTCTCTCCTTTGTTCCTCAGACATCTCGTAAACGTTTTCTTCAATCGGGGAAGGTGCCTCATACCCCTTTTCAATTCCTTCCAGTCCCGCCGCAAGCATCACACTGAAGGCGAGGTAAGGATTACAGGCGGGATCAGGGGAACGGAATTCTAACCTGGTTGCTTTCTCCCGTCCTGGGCGGTACTCCGGGACGCGTATCAGGTCAGAGCGGTTACGCCGTGCCCAGGAAAGGTATACCGGGGCTTCATAGCCGGGTACCAGGCGCTTGTAAGAGTTGATCCACTGGTTGGTAACCGAGGTTAATTCCGGGGCGTATTTAAGCAATCCGGCGATATAAGATTTGGCTTCCTTGGAGAGGTGGTATTCATCATTTTGGTCAAAAAAGGCGTTACGTTCACCGTTGAAGAGTGATTGATGTACATGCATGCCGCTGCCGTTGATACCAAAGACCGGTTTGGGCATGAAAGTGGCGTAGACGCCATAATTCAGGGCTACTTCTTTCACCACCAGCCGGTAGGTCATCACACTGTCGGCCATGGTCAGGGCGTCAGTATATCTCATATCTATTTCATGCTGGCTGCTGGCCACCTCATGGTGGGAATATTCCACCCCGATACCCATCTCTTCCAGCGTGAGCACCGTTTCTTTCCTCATGTCGGTGGCGGCATCCCGGGGGGTCAGGTCAAAATAGCCGCCCATATCCAGCGGCTCAGTCCCATTGGAGTCCCGGAAGTAGAAAAACTCCAGCTCCGGCCCCACGTAGTAGGTGTAGCCCATATCCGCCGCCTTTTTCAGGTTTCTCTTCAAGACATACCTGGGATCACCTTCAAATGGCTCGCCACCCGGGCGGTGGATATCACAGAACATACGGGCTACGGCGCGGTGCTCACGGGGGCGCCAGGGGAGTATCTTGAAAGTATCCGGGTCAGGCAGGGCAATCATATCACTCTCATCAATGCGGGCAAAACCCTCGATTGATGATCCGTCAAAGCCCATCCCTTCCTCCAGTGCTCCTTCCAGCTCTTCCACGGTAATGGCAAAACTCTTTAATAATCCCAGGATATCGGTGAACCATAACCTGATGAACTTGACATCATTCTCCTTGGCCATCTTGAGCACATATTCCTTGCCTTCCTCTCTGCTTCTTAACATGTTTACCTCCATAATAATCAATATTCAGATTGCGTTTTCACCCTGTTCGCCAGTTCTGATGCGTACCGCGTTTTCCACCGGGATAACAAATATTTTGCCGTCTCCCATCTCACCAGTCCTGGCATTGGTGGTGATGGCAGCCAGTGTTCTGGGTACGTCTTCATCGAGGACCACAAGCTCAATCTTGATTTTAGGCAGGAAATTGACGCAGTATTCGCCGACACGCCATTGCAGTGAAATCCCTTTCTGCCTTCCCCGCCCGCTAACCTCGGTCACTGTCATGCCGAAGTAGCCGCAGTCCTCAAGGGCCTGGCGCACCGGCTCCAGTCTTTGTTCCCGGATAATCGCCTCTATTTTCTTCATCGCAGCAGCCCCCCGTAAGCCCTTTCGCCATGCTGGGAGATATCCAGACCTACTGATTCTTCCGCCGCTCCTACTCTCAAGCCGAGGGTGACATCAACCAGCTTGGCCAGGATGCAGGTGGCTACAAAGGCGAAGCCCCAGACGGCAGCCACACCGGCGAGCTGTTTAATAAATTGTAACATATTACCCATCAGTAAACCATCAGCGCCGGCAGGATTGACGGCCAGGGTAGCAAAGATTCCCGTCGCCAGGGCACCCCAGGTGCCACCCATGCCGTGCACTGCCCAGACGTCCAGAGATTCGTCAACGCTCCATCTCATGCGGAGGAGTATGCAGTAGTAACAGACCAAGGCGGCTCCGATGCCGATTGGTATTCCTGCCAGCGGTGGCACGAAGCCGGCGGCCGGGGTGATAGCTACCAGGCCAGCTACAGCGCCGGTGGCGGTGCCGAGGAGGGTGGGGCGGCGGTAAATCCAGCTTAATATCAGCCAGGTCAGGGCAGCTGCTGCTGCGGAAGTATTGGTAGCCACAAAAGCGCTTACCGCTAATCCGCCAGAAGTAAGCGCGCTGCCGGCGTTGAAGCCGAACCAGCCAAACCAGAGGATGCCGGCACCGAGCGCCACCATGGGAATATTGTTCGGCTCCATGGGGTCACCGCTCCGGAAGCCCTTGCGTGGGCCGAGTAACATTGCCAGGGCTAGGGCGGAGACACCGGCACAGATGTGAACAACGGTACCCCCCGCGAAATCAAGTGCCCCCAGATTAACCAGCCAGCCGCCGTCACCCCATACCCAGTGCGCTACCGGACAGTAAACCACGGTCAGCCACATAGTTGAGAAGACAAGCAGGGAGCTGAATTTTATCCGCTCGACCACCGCGCCGGTAATCAGGGCTACGGTAATGATGGCAAACATAGCCTGGAAGATCATAAAGGCGAGGTGAGGAACCGTGGTGGCATATACCGAAGACGGCTCCTGACCTACTTGCCGGAGACCAATAAAGTCAAGATTACCGATAAGACCGCCCAGGTCAGGGCCGAAGCTCAGACTGTAACCGTAGAGCACCCAGAGCAAACCGGCCAGACCCAGGGCAGCAAAGCTCATCATAATGGTGGAGAGGACGTTTTTCCTCCGTACCATACCACCGTAGAAGAGTGCTACCCCCGGGGTCATCAGCATCACCATTGCTGCCGAGACCAATATCCAGGCGGTATCACCGGCATTGATTGCCATCTGAATAGTCCTCCTTTTGCTCTGGATACCTCCTTGATTAGTCAGATTGCTCAAGGAGCGTAAAGTCTGCCATACGGCCGAAGCCAGCGGGGAAAAAGCTTGATGAACTTCCGGCTCAGTATTTCCCTGGCGGAGTAATTGAAATGGCTGGAAAATTCATTAACCAGTCCTTCCAGAATAGCGTGGTCAGTATCCTCAAGCTCAGCAATGCTGACTTCTTTACCCAGCTGGAAGTCATTGACCTCTCCGCTGAGGTAAATGATACCCCCGTGCATGCCGGTGCCGATGAAGTTGGCCTGGTGTTGCTCACCGGGATTGAGGGTGAGACCCAGCAGCAATAAAATCCCGCCCGCCATATATTCACCAAGGAAATCCTGGGCCGTGCCGCCGATGACCAGCGCCGGCTTTTTCTCCTGGTATTCTTTCATGTGGATACCCGCCCGGTAGCCGGCATTGTCGCGGATGAATATCTTGCCTCCCCGTGCCGAAAGCCCGGCGATATCACCGGCATGCCCGTGCACGATAATTTCCCCGTCATTCATGGTATTGCCGCAGCCGTCCTGGGCATTACCCTGGACGATAATACTCGGGCCGTTGAGGAAGGCTCCCAGGTCATTGCCCGGCGTGCCGTGTATCTCAATCTTCAGCGGCCCATCCAGGTCAGTGCCGATGTATCTCTGGCCATGGACATTGCGTAGCTCAATCTTTTCCGTGCCACTGGAGGCTGCTTCTCTCAGTCGGGCATTAAGATCACGGTAGCGCAGGCCACTGGCATCTATCTTTATGGTCGAATTGCTGATACTTTCAGTCATGCTAGCTCCCTGCCATTCTCACTCCGAGTATTTCCAGTTCGGTATCGGAGAGGCCGACGCCTCTCAAGTGCAGCCGGTTGCCGCGCAGGCTCTCCAGGGCATTGATACCCATACCGCCCAGTATATCCTTGAGTTCAAGACTCCAGCCGCGCAGTAGGTTGGCAAGCCGCCCGGCGCCGATATCCGGGTTAATCCTCTTGGTCAAAGATAGGTCAGTGGTGCAAATTCCCCAGGCGCACTTGCCGGTATGGCATTGCTGGCAGGCGTGGCAGCCGAGGGCAATCAGCGCCGCGGTGCCGATGTAGACAGCATCCGCCCCCAGGGCAACTGCCTTGGCGATGTCACCACTATTACGGATACCCCCGGAGATGACCAGAGACGCGCGGTTGCGTATGTTTTCCTGTCTCAGGCGGTTATCCACGGAAGCCAGTGCCATCTCGATGGGAATGCCGACGTTGTCGCGGATAGCCTTGGGGGCAGCCCCGGTGGCGCCGCGCAACCCGTCGAGGACAATGATGTCAGCGCCGGCCCTGACCATGCCGCTGGCAATTGCCGCCGAGTTGTGGACAGCGGCTATCTTGACCGATATCGGCTTGGCATAGTTGGTGGCTTCTTTCAGTGCGTAAATCAGTTGCACTAAATCCTCAATGGAATAAATATCATGCTGCGGAGCCGGTGACAGGGCATCAGTCCCCTGGGGAATCATCCGGGTTCTGGAGACATCAGCGCTTACCTTCTCGCCGGGGAGGTGTCCACCGATGCCGGGCTTGGCGCCCTGGCCAATCTTAATTTCAACCACCCGGCCGGCGTCAAGATACCCGGGATGAACACCGAAGCGCCCCGATGCTACCTGGACAATGGTATTATTGCGGTACTGCTGTAATTTAGGGTGAAACCCGCCCTCGCCGGTGTTCCACAGCGTGCCCATTTCCGTGGCCGCCCTGGCCAGTGATTCCTGCACATTCAGGCTCACGGCTCCGTAGGACATGGCGGCGAACATCACCGGTACTTCCAGCCTGATCTGGGGTGCCAGTTCGGTCTTCAAATCAGCAGAAGCGGAATCAAACTCCAGCCGCTCCGGTTTGCGGCCAAGGTATGTCGCCAGTTCCATAGGTTCGCGCAGCGGGTCGATGGACGGGTTGGTTACCTGGCTGGCGTTTAATACCAGGTGGTCCCAGTAGATACGGTAGTTTTTGTCATTGCCCATACCGGTGAGGAGCATGCCGCCGGTTTCCGCTTGCTTGATGATGTCCTCAATTACGTCCGGTCGCCAGTTGTAGTTATCGCGGTACTCCAGCGGGTTCTTGCGGATAGTCAGCGCTCCGGTAGGGCAGAACACGGCGCAGCGGTGGCAGCCGACACAGTTCTCCTCACGGCTTTTTACCTTGTCGTCGGCAGCGTCATAGTAATGCGTGTCAAAACTGCACTGATTGACGCACACCTGGCACTGGATGCATCTTTCCGGGTCTCTCTCCACTAAGAATTTTGGCATTAAATAGGTTTTCATGTCTCCTGTCCTCTGACCTCCCCGCTATCTTTACATAAAGCAGGGAACTTTTACCCCGGGGGGTTATACCGCTTTTGCTCCAGCCAGTGCCTCCAGTGCAGTTGATGGCTGCTCTAATCTGGCAATTACCGGCTGACCGCCAACGGGAATCCAGGTGCGTTCCACATCGGGGCAAATCAGGCGGATGGCAGACTCCTCCGAGGAAAGATAAATCATGCTGCCCTTTTCCCCTACGGTAAGCGGACGCAACCTGACACGGTCGGTAAGCCCGATCATTTCACCCCGGTGAGCAATAATCACGGTAAAAGGCCCGTTGAGGAGTAAGCTGCCGTATACCTGGCGCAGGGCGCGCAGTAACTGCTGTTCTCCCTGCGTACGGCGCGCAATGTCACTCCACAGCGGCGGTGCCAGAACCCTGGCGGCAATCTCGACGGGCAGTCCGTGTTTTCGCATTAGCAGGTCCACCGCATAAGCGACGACTTCGGTATCGGTCTGCATAGTGCAGTGATAGCCGAACTGTTCCAGGTAACGGCGGTTGATGCCATAGGAGGAAATCTCGCCGTTGTGGACTACTGTCCAGTCCAGCAGGCAGAAGGGGTGGGCGCCACCCCACCACCCGGGGGTATTGGTGGGGAACCTGCCGTGGGCGGTCCAGAGGTAGCCCTCGTACTGTTCCAGGCAAAAGAACTCGGCAATCTCTTCCGGATAACCCACCCCCTTGAAAACGCCCATATCCTTGCCGCTGGAAAAGACAAATGCACCGGACAGGGTGGTGTTTATTTCCATTACCTTTGCCACTACATAGTCGTCGTCGGATTGCTCTCCGGGCTTATGCCGGCCAACGTCCAGGAAATAGCGCCGTACCCGTGGCGGGTTCTTGACGGCTTCCGTGATGCGGGTCGGCACTTCTTCCTCATCGACCAGATGGAAGTTATTTTTGAGGAAGGCTTCCGTCTCGGTCCGGCCCTGCTGGCTCAGATACATGACGTGAAAAGCATAGAGGTCAGCGTACTCCGGATAGAGCCCGTAGACCGCAAATCCCCCACCCAGACCGTTACCGCGGTCATGCATGTTGGCGATGGCACTGATGACGCCTGCTCCAGAGAATCTTTTCCCTGAAGTATCCATTGCACCAAAAATAGAGCAGGCATCAATCACTTTATCGTCCTGATAAGGGTTCTGTACCTGATTCAATTCTTTCATGTCAGCACTCCTGTAATGAAGTTTCCCGGCTTTCCGGTCTGGTAGTGACTTCCGCCAGGTCTGCGCCCGGTAACTCCAGATGCGGCCGCCACAGTTCTTCGGGTAGATGGGCGAGACCGAAATCCTCAACCACCAGTGTTTGCTTAAAACTATCGGCATTAATTTTTTCCTTCATCAGGTTAAAGACTATGCCTGATTTCTCAATATTGCCGGTGGCAATCATGCCCACTACCAGCCCGTCTTTGAGTATTATTTTCCGGTAGTTATGGTCATCTCCGGCACTGAATACTTCATAGCCGTCATCGGGCGGATTTACCATCCCGGCGGAGACTATATCCAGCCCGAAGTATTTCAGCGAATTCATGGCCGTTCCTCCGGGGTACCTGGCGGGTATGCCTGCCATATTGAACCCCGCAATCCTTCCCCCCAGGTAGGCGTTGGGCCAGATAGGGGTGAGCCGGCAACAGTCATAAACAAAGTCATAGGCCTCAGCGACATCACCGCAGGCATAGACATCGGGGTGGGTGGTCATCATGTGGCGGTTAACCACTATGCCTTGATTTACCTCTATATCAGTACCGGCGACCAGTTCCAGGCGCGGCCGGACGCCTACTGCCACTATCACCAGATTGCAGTTAATGCGGCGGTCATCATCCAGCCTTACACTGCTTACCATTCCTCTTGCCAGTGTTCCGTTGATACTGGTGACGCTGTGTCCGGTGATGATATCCACCCCCTTCTGCCTCAGGTTCTCTTCTTCCCAGGAGGAAGCTGCTTCGTCAAGGATGGTGTTCAGAATATAATCTTTCATCTCGATGACGATAACCTTTACTCCTCGCTTGACCAGTGCTTCGGTCACACTCATACCGATGAGACCGCCACCGATGACCACCGCCCGCATTTCCCTTTTAGTAAACCGGTCGATTGCTCTGGCATCATCGAGGGTGGTAAAGGTGAATACTCCCTTGTTATTAATTCCCTTTATCTGTGGAATTATCGGCGTAGCGCCGGTAGCCAGTAGCAGCTTATCCCAGTTGACGATGTTTCCGTCCTTGAGGTGGGCGGTGTGCCGGTTAATATCAATTTTAACCACCTTGCTGTCCAGACAGGAACGTATATTATTCTTCTCGCAGAAATCAGGCGGACGGTACAGCATCCGTGGCAGGGGGCATTGTTCGGCCAGATATGCTGATATCATGGGCCGGGAGTAAGCAGGGTAGGGTTCATCGGACATAATCGCAATTGACCCGGTCTTGTCCACTTCGCGGATAGCTTCCGCGGCGCCAATGCCCCCGGCTGAGTTGCCGATTATCAGGTACTTTGTTTTTTCCTGTTCAGTCATTGTTTCTCTACCCATTATGCTTGTCGACATCATAGTCGGCGATAGCAATTATCCTGTTTTGCCCCTTCGTTCGCTGCCGGGACTTAATTCGCAATAGTGACTTCGACCACGTTTTCCCGCGCGATTGCCGTTTCCTTGTCGTCTTTTCTAATGAAGACATGCATCAAGCCGAGTATCTCATACTGCCCGCTTTCCAGGCTGGTGGTGTCCCACCGCACCGGAAAATTTTCATGTCGGTTATCGGATTCCCCGATCTTGATCCAGGTGCTGGCGCCCTTTTTGCGGTAGTACCAGGGATTGGTTATCCTGGCGATAGGCCCGGATAGTCCCAGATCTTTCATCTCTTTGTGCAGCAGGTCTTCATCAAGTTCCTCCCGCAGTTGGACATTGCCGGAGTAGCTTTTGAAGGTCTCCGAGGGAACAATATAGTGTGGTCCCCAATCGTATGACATGATACACCTCCTTTGTTTGGATAATTAAATTCCGGCGGGATTATTCATTAGACAGTGGCCGTCATCCCGCTGCCTGCTTTATCGCTTATGTCTTTCACCTCGGTATAGATGAGTGCCTCATTGGGGCAGTTGGCAACACAAACTGGTATATCCTCATCAGGGCAAAGGTCACATTTAACTGTCAGATTCTGATTTATATCCGGGCGTATCGCCCCGAAGGGGCAGGTCAGAATACAGGTCCAGCAGCCGATACAGCGGTCAGTATCCGTGGTGACGGTACCGCTCTCCGGGTCACGGTGGAGCGCACCGGTGAGGCAGGCATAGACACAGGGTGGTTCAGCACAATGGCGGCATTGGACGGAGAAAAAAACCGGCCTGTTTTCCTCGATGCGAAGGTGGGGGATGGGTCTTGGGGACACCCCTTTGAATGCCTTGATTAAGTCCTTTGCTGAGGAATGCGCCGCCTGGCAGTACACCTCACAGAGGTGGCAGCCCATACAGGCTTCTTCCTTGACATATACCCTTTTCATTGTCACCCTTTTCATAGAAAGGAATACGGCAACCTATTACCGTATTTTATTATAACGATGTTTCGCTACTTTGTCAATACCCCGGTCATTAATTGTGTATATTTATCATGAAACTCAGATATTATTGGGTCAAGTTAGCTGAATAAAAAGTCATTATAGTTTAGCATTATGCGGCAAAAAGGAGTAATAATA
>CAYOKF010000008.1:0-18148 GCA_964404475.1 uncultured Dehalococcoidaceae bacterium
TACCCCTTTTTTTACCAACAAGTCTAGGGGCAACCGGGGATTTTCGACAAACCGAATTTGCCTGAGCGAGGCTATTGCTGTACAATGTGAATAGAAAAAGATTTGGTGAGGTAAAAACAGATGCCCATCTATGAATATGAATGTGCAAAGTGTGGCTTGCGTTTTGAGAAAAGGCAGAAGTTTCATGATAAGGCGGAGGCGGTGTGTCCTCAATGCGAGGCGAAGGCATGCCGCGTCTTTCATCCCGCGCCGGTTATTTTCAAAGGAAGCGGTTTTTACATTACTGACAGTCGTAATAACGTGCGTGATATAGCAACCGGAAAACAGGAGACATCATCCTGAGGAAAGGTAACCAGCAGTATGAAGGCACTGCTGCAGCGGGTCAGCGGGGCTTCGGTCTGTGTTGGCGGTGAAGAGGTAGGTAGCATCGGGAAGGGGCTGGTGGTTTTTCTGGGGGTGGCCAGCGGAGACACGAAAAAGGATGCGCAGTATCTGGCAGAGAAGATTGCCGGCCTGCGCATTTTCTCGGATGAAGAAGGTAAGTTTAACCTCTCCGCTATGGATATCTCCGGTGAGCTGCTGCTGGTGAGCCAGTTTACTCTTCTGTCCGATACCAGGAAAGGGCGTCGCCCCAGTTTTGTGGATGCCGCCCCAGCGGATCAGGCCGAGGAGTTATTTGATTACTTTGTTAAGCAGTCCCGCGCTACCGGGCTAAAAGTGGCTACCGGGCGTTTCCAGCAATATATGCAGGTGAAAATCCACAACGACGGCCCGGTGACCATAATGCTGGACAGCCGGGATAAGTTCCGGTAATAACGCTCAATCCGCGCTCTCCAGTTCAATACTGATGTCCAGTGCTTTGCTGGAGTGGGTAAGCGCCCCGACAGAAATGATATCAACCCCGGTCATGGCTACCTGACGGATATTGGCCAGGGTAATGCCGCCGGAAGCCTCAATCTTAGCCCGGCCAGCGACCAGTCCTGTTACCCGGCGCATCTCGTCGGGGCTCATGTTATCCAGCATAATGATGTCCGCACCGGCAGCCATGGCCTCCACTGCTTCCTCGGTGGTGGTAACCTCTACCTCGACCTTTATTCCTTCGGGGGCGTTCTCTCTGGCTCTGGTGACTGTCTCTTTCAGGCTAATGCCTTTGGTTCTTAAAGCAGAGAGGTGGTTGTCTTTAATCAGTATTCCGTCACCAAGGTGAAAGCGGTGGTTATGCCCGCCCCCCATGCGCACCGCGTATTTTTCCAGTAGTCTGAGGCCAGGGGTGGTTTTGCGGGTATCGGTGACAATCGCGGCGCTACCAGCGGCTGCGGCGGCATATTGCGCGGTCAGTGACGCAATACCGCTGAGTCTTTGCAGGAAGTTAAGGCCTACCCGCTCGGCTTTGAGTATGCTTATTACCCTGCCCGATATTTCGGCTATTATGTCTTCCGGTTTAATCCTGTGCCCGTCTTTGATAAGTATGTCCACTTTGAGTGAGGTATCAATTCTACGGAAGACCCGCTGAGCAATCTCGCCGCCGGCCAGTATGCCTGTTTCTCTGGCTATTATTACCGCCTTGCCGGTCAGGTCAGGGGGTATCAAGACCTCACTGGTGATATCACCGTGGCTGATGTCTTCGGCAAGGGCAAGATCAATAACAGTACCAACTTCTTCATCGGAGAGTTGGAATTTATCGGTCAACCTTATCTCCTTGGAAGGGTCTCCTGGTCACGCCGGCCGGCAACACTGCGCTTGGATACCCTGATGCTTGCCCCGGATTCAATTTTCAGGACAACGCTGTCATCGCTGACGCTTTCCACCGTTCCATAGATTCCCCCGGCGGTAACTACCCGGTCACCCTTTTGCAGTTCTTGCACCATAGTTTCCAGGTTTTTTTGTCTCTTGCGCTGTGGCCTGATCATGAGCAGATAGAACAATCCAAAGATAATAATCAGGAAGATGATGATTGTCCAGTCGAACCCGCCGGCTTCACCTTCCTCTCCCGCCGGCATACACCCGCTGAAAGATACCAGCAGTGTAGTTAGTAATCCTG
The DNA here is from genome assembly GCA_964404475.1 of uncultured Dehalococcoidaceae bacterium. Lineage (GTDB taxonomy): Bacteria > Chloroflexota > Dehalococcoidia > Dehalococcoidales > RBG-16-60-22 > CAYOKF01. The sequence goes on from CAYOKF010000008.1 coordinate 2,042, forward strand.
TTAGCAGTCCCCACTTTAACATTTGGTTCCTCTCCTCCTAGTTAGTGTTATTTAAGGCTATCTCACCCTGTAACGACCAGGGGCTGGTTTTTTCAATTCTGATATTCACCAGGTGTCCCGTGTAATCCCGGTCACTATTGAAGAATACCAGCTTATCACTGCGGGTTCTACCCTGCCACTTGCCCTTTACCCTGTTTTCCACCAGAATTTCAACTGCCTTGCCGCGTAGCCCGGCATTAATTTCCGTGGCAATTTCCTTCTGGAGCTGCTCGATTTTACTTAACCGCTCCTTTTTCTCAGGGAGTGGCACATTGTCCTCAAGCTTCCGCGCCGCTATTGTTCCCGGCCGGGGTGAATAAGCGGCTACATGGACTGTATCAAAATTTAGCTCGTATAGCAAGTCATACGTGTTCTGGAACTGTTGAGAGCTTTCCGAGGGAAAACCGACAATGACGTCAGTACTCAGGGCAACCCCCGGTATCTGGCTACGGATCCGGGTGATGAGTTGCCGGTACTGCGCCACTGTATAGCCGCGTCTCATTGCCTGGAGAATGTCATTATCACCGGATTGAACGGGCAGGGAGATGTGCTCGCAGACTTTGTCCAGCCGGGCGATGGCCTCAATTAGTCTGTGGTTCATGTCCTTGGGGTGATTGGTCAGGAAGCGCAGTCTTGCCAGGCCGTGAACGCCGTTCAGCTCGGTAAGCAGGTCTGCCAGTTGCGGCTTATCCGGCAGGTCATGTCCGTATGAGTCTACGTTCTGCCCCAGCAGGATAATCTCCCTGGCCCCGCGCTCTACCAGCAATCTGGCTTCTTCGACAATTTCAGCTACAGTGCGGCTTTTTTCCCGGCCGCGCCGGTAGGGGACGATGCAGTACGAGCAGAAGTTATTACATCCTTGAATGATGGATATATATGCACTGGTGGCGGGGTGGCGAGGTATTATTACTGAATCCAGCTTTTCCAGCCAGGGTGGCTTGTCTCCCGGCTTAAAGAAAAAGTCAACATGGGGGAAGCTCTTTTGCAAGCGGTCGGTTGCTGAGTTGACCAGGCAGCCGGTAACCGCCAGAATCGTGTCTGGCCGGGTCTTTTTTAATCTTTTTAAGGCATGAAGTTTATTTATAACGCGGTCTTCCGCGCTCTGACGCACCACGCAGCTATTGAGCACGATAATATCAGCCGACTCAGCACTTTCCGTGGCCTGGTAACCAAGCTCATCAAAATAGCCGCCCAGCCGCTCTGACTCCGATTTGTTCATCTGGCAACCAATTGTCCAGATATGATATTTGGGCATACCTTGATATCCTCTGGAAAAAATTACCCCTTATCCAGGGGTATTTAGCAATTTGTTAGCTGGCGGAGGGAGAGGGATTCGAACCCTCGACCCCAGTTTCCCAGGGTAAGCGCTTAGCAGGCGCCCGCACTAGACCACTATGCGATCCCTCCGTAAATCAGCCCGGTTAATTATATATGTATACTGTAGCATAATCAGGTGTTTTGCTCAATTATGGTCAAGGCAGGAATGCCTGGAAAGCGGGTTATTGCTGGTTATTGCCGCGCAGCACCGATAAGATCGGTTAATCTGTCTATGCCCTCTTTAGTCATGAACTGCTCGATTCCCTCCAGAATATCGATGAGGGCGCAGGGGTTATTGAAACCAGCCATGCCTACCTGAATGGCACTGGCTCCTGCCATAATAAATTCCAAGGCGTCGCTGGCAGTGACAATGCCGCCGCAGCCGATGATGGGTATCTTTACTGCGCCGGCTGCCTGGTATACCATTGCCAGCGCCACCGGTTTTATTGCCGGCCCGGATAGGCCTCCGGTGATACTTCCCAGAAGCGGACGGCGCTGGTGTATATCTATCACCATGCCCTTCAGGGTGTTTATCAGGCAGATAGCATCGGCGCCGGCGGCTGCCGTTGCGCTAACTATCCGGCTGATATCACTGACGTTAGGGGTCAGCTTGACGATGAGCGGTAGCCGGGTGGCGGCTTTAACGGCAGTGGTAACCCTTGCCGCTGAATCCGGGTCAGCGCCAAATTCAGCGCCACCGGCTTCAACGTTGGGGCAGCTAATGTTAACCTCAATACCGCTGATACCGTCTACTCCGTCCAGCCGGGCAGCCATCTGGCTGTAATCCGCAATGGTTTCTCCGGCGATGTTGACGATAACCGGCACCCACCAGCCTGCCCAAAGCGGTGCTTTTTCCCTGATTACAGCCTCAACCCCGATGTTCTGCAACCCGATTGAGTTGAGCATGCCGCAGGCGGTTTCGGCTATCCGCGGCTGGGGATTGCCCTCTCTGGGAGTGAGGGTAGTGCCCTTACAGACAATAGCCCCCAGGCGTTGCTTATCAAAGAGGTGGCTGTACTCGTTTCCGTAGCCAAAGGTTCCGGAAGCAGTCATTACCGGATTGGCCAATAGTAAGCCCTGTTTGTTTCTGGGCGCTAGCTGCACTGACAGTTCCAATTTCAGCTCCAATCTTTAGCTAATTCGGCTTCTGACTGTCAGCTTACCAGACCGTTTGTTAACATTGCAAGTGCTGGTGGCGGGGTAACTTGATGAACAAAAGACAACAATACTTACCGGCGTGTTATAATTAAATTAGTATCAAAGGCATTCCATCACCTTGCGAATCATTCATGTTCTCTGGCCGGTAGTCTTCATTCTCCGGAAAATCAGGTGGCATTAAAGCTTTACGGAAGCAGAGCGATTGCCGAACAGGGGAATCCGTGGCTTGAGTAGTCGATTCTGTCGGTGCCGGCTGCATTGAGGCAGCAGTTGGAACAGAGGGGGTGGGGGCGGCAGACATTCTTCGCCAGACAGACCAGCAGGGCGTGATATTCGTTGAAGAGCCTGACATCAGCGGGCAGGTTGTCCATAAACAGTTCCTGATAGGCAGCATAGCGGCCGTTGCCGGGAGCCAGTCCGAGGCGGCTGATGATGCGGCGGGTGTAGGCATCAATAACGAAAACCGGCTTATTGGCGGCATACAGTAGAATGGAGTCGGCTGTCTCCGGTCCGATGCCATAGATGGCAAGTAGCTGCCGGCGAAGGTGGACGGTCTCACCGGCAGTCAATTTATCCAGGTCGTCATTGTGGTTTTCCCCCAGCCAGCGGGCAAAAGCCTTGAGTTTATGCGCTTTCATATTGTAGTAGCCGCAGGGGTGGATGAGCCGGGCAATCTCGGCGTGAGGTAGTTGCCGCAGGGCCTTTGGGGATAGTGCCCCGGCTTTTTTAAGATTGATTATCGCCTTGGCGGCGTTGCTCCAGGCAGCGGACTGGGTAAGGATTGCCCCCACTATTACCTCAAAGGGTTCCCGGGCTGGCCACCAGTGCTGGGGGCCGTAACGGGCCATCAGCCGGCAATAAACATTCTGGAGGGTATGGTTTAGTTTCTTGTCCATCAGGGCATTAGCGCAACGGTGCCGGAGTTATAAATGTAAGTATAAAATTGCCGCGTTATTAGCTGAGAGGGTTGAGTGTCAGCAGTTTCCTGGCAATCTCCGGATATCTGGCGATGAACAGTAATTCATCCTCAACTAGGGGTCTCTGCGACTCTACATTGGCATATCTTACCAGTTCCAGGATATTCCGGGCTTCACCTTCGTTGCTGAATGATACGTCCATTTTACCCATTATGTGGCTGAAACCGGATATTCCGCTGTATTGCCCGGCAATGATTTCTCTTCCGGTTTCCACGAACTTTGGCTTGCCTCTGCCCAGCTCCTTGAAGCTGTATAGCTCATAGTTTTCGGGGTCCTTTAATACGCCGTCGGCATGGATACCGGAAGCGTGGGCGAAGGCGTTAGCGCCAACCCCGGGCTGGTTCATGGGGATGGGGACGCCGAAGGCATAGCTGGCAAACTCGGCTATCTTGGATGCTTTGGTTAGCCTAACCGAACCGGCCAGCTTATAATTCCTGGCGAAGTTTTTTGACTTGGTGATAGCCAGAATGACCGCTACCAGGTCGGCGTTTCCTGCCCTCTCGCCGGTGCCATTGATGGTAGTATTGATATAGGCGTCCTGTCCACCGTCTATTGCCCCTTTGGCGCCGGCAATGGAGTTAGCTACCGCCATACCCAGGTCTCCGTGACAGTGAATCTCAATTGCCATGCCGGTTCTCTCCGCCAGTGTCTTCGCTGTTTCGTAAATAGTAAAAGGATTATCATACCCCAGCGTATCACAGTACCTCAGTCTATCTGCTCCGTGTTCTTTTGCCGCCATTCCGAATTCACACAGCAAATCAAGGTCAGTTCGTGAGGCGTCTTCAGCATTAACCCCGATAGTCTCCGCACCCATATTGCGTGCGGTGTCAACCGCTTCCGCCATCTCATCTATGATTTGCTTTCTTGTTTTTCTGCCTTGAAACTTACCATTAATCATCTGGTCTGATATGGAAATGGAAAGGTTAAGGTGTTTGATATCAGGCACCTGCTGGAAAGTAATCCTGACGTCATCAGCAATGGCTCTTATCCAGCCTTGCAGGCGGATTGGTTTGAGAACCCCCATCCCGGCCAGTTCCAGATTTGCCTTGAGGTAGTTGGCTTCGTGTCTGGTGGTGGGGAAGCCAAATTCCGACTGGAAGATACCCATCTCATTGAGATAGATGTTTATCATCGTTTTCTCGAGTTTAGACAGGCCGAGCTTGGCGGTCTGGACTCCGTCCCGGTTGGTAACATCAATAATATAAATCTTGGGCATTTGATCTCTCCAGAGCTGCCTGGATTGTTTACATAAATATACTTAATGCTAACACAGATTTCATATTTTAGGCAAGTCCTGCGGGTAATCTCCCGGTTTGACACCTCTGAAGTGGGGTGATAGATTAAAGCCGGAGGGAGTTCTGAAACCCGCCCTGTATTTATTATGAATATCGGCATTTGTAAAATCAACCTGCGTTTGCCGGAGAACTCATCCCTTAAAGGCAAGCGGCAGGTATTGAAATCTATAATTACCCGTGTCCGCAACAAGTTTAATGTCTCTGTGGCTGAGGTTGATGATAATGACCTGTGGCAGATGATTACTATCGGGATTTGCTGTGTCAGTAACAATAAGCGGTACACCAATCAGGTTCTGTCCAAAGTAGCTGATTTCGTGGCGGAAAGCAGATTTGAGGTAGAGATACTTAACTACGAAATCGAGATTCTGGATATTTAGTGAAGGGGTAAAATTGGATACCACCGCTTTCCTCAATCACCTGCAGTCGCAGCGGCATTATCAGGGACAGATTGCGCACACCGAGCATGTGTCTCCCCGCAGGATGCGCTGTGCCGGGCCGGATGAGCCGTTACCTGAAGAATTACATAATTGTCTCATCAGGAATGGCATATTACGTCTCTACACCCACCAGGCTGAGGCGGTGAATTATGCCCGCCAGGGTAAAAACGTGATGGTGGCAACTGCCAGCGCCAGCGGTAAGACCCTGTGCTATAACCTGGCCGTGCTGGAGGCAATCTTGAAGGAGCGAGGCAGCCGTGCCCTTTACCTGTTTCCTACCAAGGCTCTGGCTCAGGACCAGCTGCGTAATCTGCGCCAGCTATTTTACCCCGAGATATGCCGCCTGGAGGAATTGGCCACCTTTGACGGGGACACTCCTCAGGCGGAACGTGCCGAAATAAGAAGGCGCGCCAGGATAGTGCTGACCAATCCGGATATGTTGCATATGGGCATTCTGCCCAATCATCGGTTGTGGGCGACGTTTCTCCGGCATTTGCGCTATGTGGTCGTCGATGAAGCTCACACCTACCGCGGTGTTTTTGGCTCTCACGTAGCCTGGGTGCTGCGCCGGCTACGCAGGCTTTGCCAGTTCTATGGGGTAAAGCCCCAGTTTTTCTGCTGTTCGGCGACGATTGCTAATCCCGGTGAGCACGCCGAAAATCTGGCGGGGTTGCCGTTTATGGTGGTTGATAATGATGGCTCGCCGCGCGGGGGGAAGGAATTCGTCTTCTGGAATCCGCCCCTTATCGATGAAAAGCGCTGCGTTAGGCGCAGCGCTAATAGCGAGGCAACCGATTTGTTCACCAGCCTGGTGAGCCGTGGCATTCGCACTCTCACCTTTACCCGCACCCGGCGTCTGACTGAGCTTATTTATCTCTACTCGAAGCAGCGGTTAGCTGAAATGAGCTCGGCACTTGCCGAGATGATTAAGCCCTACCGGGCGGGTTATCTCCCCGAGGACCGGCGCCAGATAGAGCGCGAGCTCTTCAACGGGCAACTGCTTGGGGTGGTGGCGACTACCGCCCTGGAGCTGGGGATAGATGTCGGTAGTCTGGAGGCTACGGTACTGACCGGTTATCCGGGAAGTATTGCCAGTACCTGGCAGCAGGCGGGACGCAGCGGGCGCAGTCAGGAACAGTCCCTCAGTTTCTTGGTGGCTCTGGATAACCCTCTGGACCAATACTTGATGCGTTATCCTGACTTCTTTTTTAAGAGGAGTGTTGAGAATGCCTTGGTCAATCCGGAAAACCCTCATATTTTTCAGGGCCATTTATTATGTGCAGCCTGGGAACTGCCGCTTAGCGGCAGTGATTCCGGAGTATTTAGCCTGGACATAAACGGGGCGGTGCTGATACTGGAAGCGCAGGGGCTGCTCCGTGAGCGTAATAAGAAGTGGTATCTGGCACCGTCTGTCGCTTACCCGGCGCAGGAAATAAACCTCCGGGCGGCTACTGCTGAGAACTTTGCCGTCATTGATAGCTCCACCGGCGCACTCCTGGAAACAGTAGAAAGCAGCACCGCCTTTTTCCAGGTGTATCCCGGAGCCATCTACCTGCACCTGGGGGAATCCTATCGGGTTACCGAGCTTGACCTGGCTGGTCACACCGCTTATGTGGAGCCCAGTAATGCCAATTACTATACTCAGTGCCGGGATTTCACCGATCTGCATGTTGTGAAGCTACTCCGTAGTAAGAAGCTGGGGCAGGTGACGGTATGTCTGGGTGAGGTGGAGGTTACCACTAACGTGGTCGGTTTCAAGAAGAAGATGCAGTTTACCGAGGAGATAATCGGGGAAGAACCCCTTGATTTGCCGCCCCAGAACTTTCCTACCATAGCCTTCTGGTTCGACCTGCCGGCAAAAGCCGTGACCAGGATGGTGGAAGCTCAGCTTGATTTCCACGGCGGACTTCACGCTGTGGAACATGCGTCAATAGGTATTTTGCCTCTTTTTGCCCTGTGCGACCGCAATGATATTGGCGGTGTCTCCACCCCCCTTCACCCCGATACCGGGCGCGCTGGAGTTTTTATCTACGATGCCTATGCCGGCGGTGTTGGTATTGCCGAGCGGGGATTTGACATAGTTGAGGAATTATGGCAGGCTACATTAAGAACCATCGCCGAATGCCCCTGTCAGGAAGGCTGCCCAAGCTGTATACAGTCGCCCAAGTGCGGCAACAATAATGAGCCACTGGACAAAAAGGCAGCCCGGATTTTACTGGAGGGGTTGACGGGGAAGCGGGGGCCGGGCTAACGGACAGTCCCTGAAGAGCAAGGCTGGTAATATAAGTCAGGTAAGGAAAGATTAAGAGGGGCGAAGCTCCTCTCTTTTAAAAATCTTACCCTTCTCCTGTTCAGGAGAGGGGGCCGTGGGGTGAGATAAATAAATAACCTCTTTAAAAGGGCGCTTAAGCGCAGCCATAATACCTTTGCCAGGGCGATGCAGCTATTTGACCGCGTCGCTGTTGATGAAGGGGTCTGGGATGAGCTGGAAGAATTACTTATTCTGGCGGATGTGGGGGTAAACACCACTGAAAAGCTCATTGTCGGTATCAGGCAAAAGGTGTCTGAGGAAAAGCTGAGCGATAGTTCTCAGGTGCGGAATGTCCTGAAAACCGAGATGGTCAATATCCTGAAATCTCCACAAATTGAAGCCACGGTTAATCAGTCACTGCCCAGGGTAACTCTGGTGGTGGGGGTCAATGGCAGCGGTAAGACGACGTCCATCGCCAAGCTGGCGTATAATACCAGGGCCGGGGGTAAGAGCGTGCTGCTGGCGGCAGCCGATACATTCCGGGCAGCAGCGATTGACCAGCTTAAGCGTTGGGGGGAACGTCTGGGGGTGGACGTCATCGCCCATCAGCCCGGGGCTGACCCCGGAGCTGTGGTCTTTGATGCGCTGGAGGCAGCGCGCAGCCGGGGTGTGGATGAGGTGATTATCGATACTGCGGGCAGGCTGCACACCAAGTATAACCTGATGGAGGAGCTCAAGAAGGTAAGGCGTGTCGCGGCTAAGAATGATGCTACCGCCCCGCATGAGGTGGTGCTGGTGCTGGATGCCACCACCGGTCAGAACGGGCTCACCCAGGCTAAGTATTTCACCGAGGCAGTTGGTGTTACCGGCGTCTTTCTTGCCAAGCTGGACGGTACTGCCCGGGGTGGCATTGTACTGGCCATTTGCGATGAACTGGGCATACCAATCAGGTTTGTCGGCGTTGGTGAGAAGCTGGAAGATATGACTCTTTTTGACGCGGAAGCGTTTGTCGAGGAATTATGTTCCTGATTTTACGGAGACGGGATGTTTGAAATAGATATCAGTCCAATCGCCTTTAGCATCGGGCCGGTCAGTGTCGCCTGGTATGGAATCATGATTGCCCTGGCAGTGCTGGTATTGATTCTATGGACACTGTGGTCAGTGAGAAAAGGGGCTAATCTCAGTTATGACATGGTACTGAATGCGGCGCTGGTGGGTATTCCGTCCGGCGTGGTCTTTTCCCGCCTGCTTCACGTAATTGATCGGTGGGACTACTACAGTCAGCACCCGGCGCAGATAATCGGTGGTGAGGGCTTGACCATCTATGGCGCTGTCCTGGGAGCGGCGCTGGGAATATGGGTTTACAGTAAGGTAAGAGGAATCTCTTTTGGCTATCTGGCTGATGTGCTGGCTCCGGGGATTATCCTGGCCCAGGCGATTGGCCGGGTGGGCTGCACTCTGAACGGCTGCTGTTACGGCATTGAAACAAAGGCATTTTGTGCCATTGTCTATACTAACCCCGCCAGCCATGGTCCCATCGGGGTGCCGGTTCACCCTACCCAGATTTACGAGATTGTCTATAACCTGATCGTCTTCGGGATTCTCTTTAAATTGAGGGGGCGGTTCCAGCCTGACGGCTCACTGTTCCTCATTTACCTCAGTCTCTACTCGCTATGGCGACTGGGCATTGGTTTCTTGAGAGAGGGTGCGCCCTTCTTCTTTTTTGGTCTGCATCAGGCTCAGGTTGTGGCTATCGTCATGCTGCTCATCACCGTTTCTATGCTGGTAATGAGGTCACGTTGGGTGAGGGGAGAGAGCAGGTCTCCATCTGTGGCGGAATAAGCCGGCGGGCGGTTAATTCTTGATCGTTTGTTCCATCTTCTTGCCAGTGCTGAAGGCTTTGCACTTACAGTCTGTCTTTAAGGTTCCGGCGCAGGAAGACCTGGCGCCAGCTTCCCGCCTTGGCGCGCATTTCCTTTATCCTGGGGAAATATCTGATTCCCGGCAGCAGCAGTATCACCACGGAAAAGACAATGAACTCCCAGGAATGATACTTCAGCCAGGCAACAAAGGGGAAACAGAGGAAAGCGATGCTGTAGCTGAGGGTGGGATAGTGCAGCAGCCAGAGGCCGAGTCCGAAGATGGCGAGGTAAAAGGGAATGCCCCAGGGCATAAGAAAGATAAGGACGCCGATACAGGTGGCACCGCCTTTACCCCCGCGGAACTTGAGGAAAACGGAAAAACCGTGGCCGGCCACGGCGGCGGCACCGGCCAGAAGCTCGACGACCATCGGTACTCCCAGGAGCCGGGCCAGGGCGACGGCGGCAATCCCCTTGCCGATGTCCACTGCCAGGACAATAATGCCCGTAGCAAACCCCAGTGTATAGAAGACGTTCATGGCGCCCATGTTTCGGCTGCCCACCTGGCGGATGTCCACTCCTTTGCGCAGACGCCCGGCGATGTATGCTGCCGGGATTGAGCCGATGATGTAGGCGCCGATGATGGCGATGGCGATACCAAGAATTTGATTGTCCATTTGTTATTACCTTCCCAAAATCTCCGGTTACTTATCTTACCCCAGTTGGCTCTGCCGGCGCAAAGTCAAGCAGATTTAGCCTTAGCTGCTGGTTGCCACCCCAGTTGTCTATTTCCATGTTGTAGACAATGTCGAGCCTGGAGGAGACTTCAGCCAGATAGCAGCCTAGCCTGAAGCCGACTCCGTCCCATACGGTGCCGTCCTGCTTTAATTTTAACCTGATGTGCTCACTGCCGTTGCCCATGGTGCGGCAGTTAATGACCTCTACCCCGCGGCTGATAAAGGTGGGTGGGGGATTGCCGCGGCCAAAGGGAGCCAGTTGCTGCGTTAAGGGGAAGGTGTCGCCGCCGAGTTCGGTGAGGGAAACCAGCGCGTCAATATCCAGCTGGGGGCGAAGGTCAATACCGTCAAGCTGCTCAACGGCGCGCTGAGTGAGCTGCCGGGTGAGAAGACCCAGGTTTTTGGTGGGCAGGGTGAATCCGGCAGCCTGGGAATGCCCTCCGAATCGTGATAGCAGGTGGCTGGACTGGGTCAGGGCTTCGATAATATTGAACTGGGGGATGCTCCGGCAACTGCCGCTGCTGAGCTTTTCACCGGTTTTGATGACGATTGCCGGCCGGTAGAACTCTTCTGATAGCCGTCCGGCGACCAGTCCGGCAATGCCGGGGTGATAGTCTCTGTCGCTGGCGATCAGCAGGGATGAGACCCCCCGGGCTAATGCCTGTTCCCTGGCTCTGGAGAGGTCAGTGATGGTCAATTTCTGCCGTTCTGTGTTTTTTCCGTCCAGCCATACTGCCAGCTCACCGGCTTCCTGCGCTGAATCCGTCATCAGTAAATTATAGCTGGTGAGGGCATGTGCCAGCCTGCCGGCGGCATTCAGGCGCGGGGCGATTGTCCAGGAAATATTCTCGGTGCTGAGGCGGCCGGTATCCAGTCCGGTGCAGGTAGCCAGCTCTTTCAGGCCCAGGCGCGGGTTGGTATGAATGGACTTCAGCCCTTCCTTAACCAGGTAGCGGTTTTCTCCCAGCAGGGGCGATATATCCGCTATTGTCCCCAGTGCTACCAGGTCGGTGTACCTGTCCAGTGTTATCTCCTTGCCGATACTGGTAAGCAGAGCCTGCAGCAACTTGAAAGCCACACCACAACCGGACAATTCTGAGAAAGGATAACTTGAGCCGGGCAGTTTGGGGTTAATGACGGCTGCGGCTGGCGGTATTTCCGGCAGGGGGGTGTGGTGATCGCTGATAATAATATCGAGTCCCTTTCGCTTCATCCTCTTCACTTCGGTGATGCTGGTAATGCCGCAGTCGACGGTAATGACCAGGCTGATACCCTGCTGTTGCAGGTTCTCCAGGGCGGTAGTGGTCAATCCGTAACCCTCGGCCAAGCGGTGCGGTATATAGGGAATAACTTTACCGCCCAAAGCGGATAAACCCTGGACAAGCAGGGCAGTGGCCGTTATGCCGTCAACATCGTAGTCGCCATAGATGGCAATGCTTTCACCGGAGAGTAAGGCGCGGTAAATCCGCCCAACCGCTTGGTGCATATCAGACATGAGAAAGGGGTCAGCAAACAGGCTGGCATCAGCAGTGAGAAAGCACTGTACTTCCGTGGCTGCGGTGATGCCACGGTTATAGAGGAGCTGGGCAATCAGCGGAGAAAGGCCGGAATCACTGAGCAGGTTCGTTCCTGGAACTGGCGGCAGTAAATTCCAGCGATAATGACTCAAGTCTATGCCTCAGAATATTTCCGCAAAATCAGGACCGAATTATGTCCGCCAAAGCCAAAGGAGTTGGAAAGAGCAGTGTTAACCTCCATCCGGCGGGCAGCATTCGGCACGTAATCCAGGTCACATTCAGGGTCTGGGTTGGTGAGGTTTATCGTCGGCGGTATGATACCGTTCTGTATGGTCATGGTACAGAATATTGCTTCCGCCGCACCGGCACAGCCGATAAGGTGCCCGGTCATTGACTTGGTGGAGCTTACCGGCAGCTGGTAGGCGTAATCGCCGAAGGTAGCTTTGATGGCTTTGGTCTCCATAAGGTCGTTGAGCTGGGTGGAGGTGCCGTGGGCGTTGATGTAATCAACTTCGTTAGCTGTGATTGCCGCATTCTGCAGGGCTTTCTGCATGGCCCGGATAGCGCCTTCCCCGTTTTCCAGTGGCTGGGTGATATGATAGGAATCGGCGGTGGCGCCATAGGCGATGATTTCCGCCAGGATACTGGCTCCCCTCTTTAGAGCGTGCTCCTGGCTTTCCAGCACCAGAGTCGCCGCACCTTCGCTGACGACGAAGCCGTCACGCTCCGCGTCAAAGGGTCGGGAAGCCAGTTCTGGAGCATCATTCCTGGTGGAGAGGGCTTTAAGGGCGTTGAAGGCGGCGATGCCGATGGGGTTGATGATTGATTCCGCGCCGCCGGTGACCATAACCTCGGCCATACCGTGCTTGATGATTTCATACGAAGTACCGATGGCATCGGAGCCACTGGAGCAGGCTGATGTTGTGCAGAGGTTCAGCCCCTTGATTCCCAGGGCAATTGATACCTGGGCGGCCGCCATATCCGATATCATCATTGGTACCAGGAACGGTGTTATCCGGTCTGTGCCCTGTTCCATCATTAATTTCATTTGCTCAAACAGGGTGGTCAGACCGCCAATGCCGCTGCCAATAACGACGCCGATGTTTTCCTGGTTTGCAGAGTTAATTTGCAGTCCGGACTGTTCCACTGCCTGCTGGCTGGCTGCCACCGCTAGCTGTGCGAAGCGGTCCATGCGGCGGGCTACCTTGCGGTCCATAAAGTCCGTAGGCACGAATCCCTTTACCTCACCGGCGAACTTGGTCTCCAGCGGCTCAGTGTCACACAGGGTGATGTAATCAATGCCGGACTTGCCGGCAATGAGATTTTCCCAGGTAGTTTTAACATCCAGGCCGAGAGGGCAGAGGATGTCCATACCGGTAATGACAACTCGGTTGGTATGACTGTTGGTGGAGTTCATTGTATTTCTATAGTCCTCGCTTTAAAGTGTGATTCGCTGCTGAAATTGTGGGATAACATTATTTTAATCATAAATATGAATGTTCTGCAAGTTTTGCTTTGTTTTGACCCGTCACGAAGTAGACCCGTATAATGCTGATTGGCGGGATATTAATATCATGGAGGGTGGGGAATTGACCGGGAAATACAAAGAAACCAGAATCGCTCTGGACAGCCTGGGCTGTAAACTGAATCAGGCGGAAACGGAGCTTTTAGCCTGGCAGTTGGCTGAAGCAGGTTACCGGGTGGTGGCGTTGGAAGATGAGGCTGATATTTACATCCTGAACACCTGCACTGTGACCAGTGTTGCTGACCGTAAGTCACGCCACCAGCTTCGTCTTGCCCACCGCCGTAACCCGGCCACCCGTCTGGTGGCTATGGGTTGTTATGCGGAAAGGGCGCCGCAGGAACTTGGCCGTATTGAAGGGGTTAGCCTTGTCCTGGGCAACGAGCAAAAACCGCATTTAGTGCGCCTGCTGGAGGAGAGAGGCTATCTGGAGAGGCCGGTTAATGGGTGTGGCGGTGGTCAAAATGATGTTTATCGCACGCGTGCTTTCGTCAAAGTCCAGGACGGCTGTCATAGCTTTTGCACTTACTGTATCGTGCCGCTGGTGAGGCGTGTCGAGATGAGCGTGCCGGTTGAGCAGGTAGTGGCACTGGTCGGCAAGCGGGTGCAGGAAGGCTATCAGGAAGTGGTTTTAACCGGTACCGAGATTGGCTCTTACCGCTGTGATAGGGTTAATCTCAGGGACTTGCTGGATAGAATATTAAAAGAAACGGCAGTCAGCAGGTTAAGGCTGTCTTCACTACAGCCCCAGGAGATTTCCGCAGGGCTAATACAGCTGTGGCGTGACCGGAGGCTGTGTCCTCACTTTCACCTGTCTCTGCAGAGCGGCAGTGATAGCGTACTCCGCCGGATGAAGCGGCGCTATACCACGGTTGATTACCAGCGGGCAGTCTCGCTGATACGTGGAGTCGTGCCGGAGGCAGCCATAACCACCGATATTATTATCGGTTTTCCCGGTGAAACGGAAGAAGAGTTTAAGGAAAGCCATGATTTTTGCCGGGGGATGGGTTTTGCCCGTATCCATGTTTTCCCTTATTCCCCCCGTCCCGGGACCGAGGCGGCGCTGATGCCGGATATGGTAAAGGATAATATCAAGAAGGGGCGTACTCAGAGTATGCTGACTCTCGCTGAGGAAAGCGCCCGGGATTTCTGCCGCCGTTTTCTGGGAGAAGAGATGCCGGTACTGTGGGAGAAGCGGAGTGGCGGTATCTGGTCCGGTCTTACCGGAAACTATATCAAGGTGTATGCCAAAAGTTGTGAGGACTTGACCAACCGGTTGCTTTCGGTAAAGCTCCTGGAGCTTTATAAGGACGGGATGTGGGGAGAAGCCTGATAGCCTATGATTTTCACCGGCGTTGCCGCCGTGTCTCCGGTGGCTTGGTTTTTATCCTGCTCCTGCTGCCTGCGGCTATTAAAAAGTCAATATGCTTATGTATGGGGCTCCAGTACCTCTTTTATTGACCGTGTCGGCATCAGGTAGTCTTCCTCGGATAGATAGCTTTCACTGAGAACCCGCAGTTTTTCCAGGAGTGAATGGAAATTGATTGCCCAGCCGATGCCGAAAGCCTCAGGGGTAAAAATACGGCTGTCATCAGGGTTCCAGTAGGCTTGTTTGAGCCGTTCAATGGTAGGCATCCGGAAATCATACGGTATTAGACCAGCCACCTTTCCGTGCCAGGTCCTTTCTTCTCTGGGCTTTTCCAGTTCCTGGAATACCGCTGCCATGGCCAGAGTAATCATAGTGGCTTCAACGATTCTGCTAAACCATTTACTGTTCATATCCGCCCCCTTGATTCAGTCTCAATGTCCATTCCCATGACTATCGAGGTTTCAATCTGACGCTGTGGGATGTCCCAGTAGGTTGTCAGTAGTTCATCCCTCTCAGGTAGCTGGTGAAAGCCATGCTTCTGGTAAAAGGCTATCGCCTGCCGGGCATCAGCCCAGGTTCCTACCAGCAGTTGCCGGGTGCTGGTTAGGCCCTTGAGGTGATTTAACAGCTGGCTACCTATCCCTTGCTGCTGCCATTGTGGCAGTACATAGGCATGACGAATGAGGGTAACACCCTTGATCGGTTCAATGCCCATTACCCCGACCAGCTCGCCGTCTGCTTCCCAGCCGAAGAATGTTATCCGTTTCATTTCCCTGTCCAGTTCCTCCCGGGACATATAGGGCTGGTGGTAGCAATCCGCCGGTATAGAGCCTTCATAGGCTCCGGCAGCCTGGTTAATAACAAAGTATATTCTTTCTGTATCCTCATTCTGGCACTGGCGAATCATGAGGTAGTATCCCTTTCCTACGTTAATTATAGCATCAATAAGTGTCATATCAAAAAATTTTCCGGGGAATCTGCGGCTATTTAACAATGCATTTTAAAGACGATATATGTTAGAATTGTAGTTGTATTACTATTATCGTTTAATGGAGGATGCCGGATGAGTCCTAATTTTGACCTTGAGGAATTTGCCAGAACGGCGGACAGAATTAGAGAAAAGGCGAAGGCTGAAAATAGGTTGCTGGATAATCCCCCGGAAGAGGAATTAAGAGCGATTGTTGAGAGGCAACCGGGGATCAGGAAGACCGTTTACGGGAATTATGTTGCGGAAAGCGAGCCTACCTCCAGGTCGGCAGTGTTTACCAGAAACAGTGTTGATTCCTCCTTTGGTGAAGATGAAATCAAACTTCTGAACCAATGTGAGCAATGTCTGGCTCAGGAGAGGCTTATTTCTATTGATTGCATTGTGGGTAATGAAAGCAGTCAGACTGTGGTCAGGTTAATTATCCCCGAGAAATTTGCTCATGTTGCCTACGGTGGTAGAAATCTTTTTATCCCGGCAAAAACACCTGTAGAGAAGCCTGCTTATCAGATCATTTTCTTTGGGGATGAAGCCTGGGAAACCAATAAAACCAAGTCGCTCCCGGAGAAGGATATTACCATCAGGCTGGCGATGCTGGATGGTGGAAGATTCGTCAAGGTAGTGAGGAATAGTAATTATATTGG
>CAYOKF010000009.1:0-16727 GCA_964404475.1 uncultured Dehalococcoidaceae bacterium
AACCGACTGCCCGCAGGAAGTGTCCATCAGGAGGATACTGGAACGCACCAGAGAGGACTACGTCTCCAACGCCCTCACCGAACAGGCCTACCTCAACAATAAGAAGAAGTTCGAGGCAGTGGATCTGGACAGGTTGAAGAACCTGTACCCGGCTCTAAAGATAGTCCACCTGACGGTTGACACCAGCCTTGACCCGCCGGAAGACTGGTACGTCACCGGGGCGGAAAGTAAATAGACCCGCCTAGATATTCTCCCCCTGATAGTTCCCCTGATAGCCGTCCGTTTCCTGCGCCAGCCACTGGAACACCATCTGCACAATCCTGGCGTTCTTCTGCAGACGGAACCCCGTCTGATTATAAACCACCATTAACGACTGCGAGCGTCCCTCATAGCCGGCATCCCAGACCGCAGTTTCCACTGTCACCCCGCAGCGGAGCAGGCTTGAGCGTGGTGACGCCAGCGCCATGACATTCCGGGGCAGGTGCACAATCTCATTATAGGTAACCAGGTAGGAGCCGGGCATCAGGTCAATAAAGCCCATCCCGTCATATACCAGCGGCGCCAGGTCAGAGACCATGCGCTGGCTGTTGCTTGCCGCTATCTTGCCCGCGCCCTGGAGCATGGCTATCTCACGCAGGGTAAGGTCAAAACCATTGGCCTGCACCTGCTCTTCAAGGTTAATCCACCCCTCCACCAGGGGGGGCGTCCGGCTGAGAAGCTGGTAGATTTCCTGCCTGGATAGCACTGTCATCAGGGGCCCTCACTGTTCAAAGAAATGGCTACAGGCAAATATTTTAACACCCCGCCCCGGGAATATCAATCTGCCGGGGCGGGCACTTCAGGCACAATAAAGCGAGCCCCCCGGAGTCCGGGGGGCTCGCTGGGTTTCAGGGAATCTTGCCCGTCAAGTTAGGGGCCAGCGCGTCTGGTCCTGACTATCAGGACAACTACCGCGATTACCAGTATCGCACCGATAATGATGACCGCCCAGATGTAAGCCGGAGCGATTGGTGCCGGCTGTTCTGGTGCCGGCGGTATCACGATGTCTGGTGGTGGTGCAGGTGTCTCGATGACGATCTCTGGTGGCGGTACCTGCTCGATGACCACCGGTGGCGCCTCTTCAACTGGCTCCGCCATGGTGGTGAAGCCAACTATCGGGCTCCAGTCAGACTGGGTCGAAGCACCGAGCGCCCTTACCTGCCAGTAGTAGGTGGTGTTGTAGTCAAGTACGGCGAAGGGCTGGTACACGGTAACATTGCCCAGCGCATCAGCGCCGGTCTTCTTAACCACGATGTCAGTCAAGCCGGCGTCCTTGGCCAGTATGAACTCGTAGCCGGTAGCCCACTTCAGGGAACCCCACTGGAAGATCGGTTGTAGCGGGGCATCGTAGCCGCCGGGGCCGGTGCCGCCGCGGGCCGGGCTGGTTATCGCCGGAGCGTTGGAGGCAGTGACTATCTGCGTGGTGACCGACCTGACCTCAGACCAGGGCCCGAGCACCTTTGAGTCTACCCTGACGCGCCAGTAATACGTCTTGCCCTCCTGCAGGTTGGTTACTCTGGCGGAAGTAATGGAGCTATGGAGGCCTGCGACAGAGGTACTAGTACCAGTGGCGAAGTTGGGTGTCGTGCTTGTCTCGTACTCCCAAGTCTTGGCGCCCTCTACCGCACTCCAGGACAGGGTTACTGCCCCGGTCTCGGTTGAGGTGGCGCCGTCATCGGGCGCGACCAGGGCCGGAGCCGTGGTGGTCAGCGTGTCGGTAAAGATAGAAACCTGCGTGCCGGTGCTCTCAATAGCGACCAGCATGTTGGAGCCTTCCACCAGCGCCAGATCCTGCAGCGTGTAGCCGGTGCCGAGTTTTTCCGTCACCGCTTTGAACTCCACGTCTGGCGGCGGGGCGGTCGGGTTGATGCTGCGCTGCACGCC
Organism: uncultured Dehalococcoidaceae bacterium; assembly: GCA_964404475.1. Taxonomy (GTDB): domain Bacteria; phylum Chloroflexota; class Dehalococcoidia; order Dehalococcoidales; family RBG-16-60-22; genus CAYOKF01. The sequence continues at coordinate 1,924 of CAYOKF010000009.1, forward strand.
GCCGTCGGCGTTCATGTCAACAGCGTAGACGGTGCCGTCAGAGGCAACGACGATGCGGTTGGTGCCAAGGGTCATGTCGGTGGCAGTAGCGTTGAGCGCATTCCCCCAGCTGGTGTCCGAGTCGATTTCGAAGCGGAAGATGCCGGGTACCGCGCCGGTATTGTCGCCGGCGTAGATGATGGGCGTCTCGCCGTAGTTGGCGTCAAAGGCAACGACGACATCAGCCGTCGCGCCGATTCCGGTGGCGCCGCCGATAGCCTTGAAAGTCTTAATGTCATCGGTGGAGCGATAGACGCCGCCGTTGTTGCCGCCGACCAGTATGTCGCCGGTGCCGGCGTCATACGCCATGCTGATGACCGCGCCAACTCCGGTGATGGTCGTGGGGCCACCCCAGGTCCAGCCGCTGTTGCCGCTCTTCCTCACGGTGGTGCCGACGCCGCAGTACAGGGTGTACTGGTCTATCGGCATCAGGTCAGCGATGGCTCCGGGGGCTATCCTGTTGGAGAAGCTGGCGCCGCCGTTGGTGGACAGCCGGATATTGGTATCGCCAGCCTCGTAGAAGTAGACTGTCTGGTCAGTGGCGTATCCGGGGGACAGCACCACTCTGGGAGCGTTGTCGAAACCTGCCTGGAGTATCCTCATCCAGTCCTTGCCGTTGGTGGTGCGCCACAGGCTGTCCGAACCGCCTGCGCCTGTGCCGTTCTCGGTGGCGATGAACCACTCGGTGGTGCTGGCCGCGCCCAGGTCAGTGATACTGTTAACGGCAGTATCAATGTGGCCCGGCTGCATGAAGTTGACGCCGCCGTCAAGTGACTTGGAGACGGCGCTCTCCGTGCCGGTCGTGCCCGCCCAGAGCGTGTTGTTGCTGGCGAAATCCGGGTCAAGCGCCAGATAGGTATTGGTGCTTCCCGTGGGCGCGTTCACCGAGGCAAACCAGTCAACGCCGCCGCCCGTGGTCGGGTTGCTGGTGCGCCTCACCTCGCTGGCGCCGCTGGCGCCGGCGAACAGGGTGCCCGTGGTGTAGTCTCCGCTGTAGGCCAGGGAGGCATAGACGTCATCATCAGCCGCGCCCGGCCCTACGTCTTTCAGGTTGGTGCCGGTAAGCCGCCAGATAGTGTCAGTAGCTTCCGTGGATATCACGGCTATAAAGCACCGCTGCTGGGTGGTGGTGGTGCCGTTCCAGTCAGAGGCAAACGCGATGTCAGTAGCGGTGATTTCGGCATCGGTGACGGTGCCGATGGATACCGGGTAGCCGGTATAGCCGGGGTTATTCCACGTGCCGTCCGGGCTGACCTTGATGTGCAGGGCGGTGTCGGTAGCGTCGGAACCGACGGCCAGGTAGCTGGCGTCAATCGGGAAGCTGGGGGAGAAGGCTACCGAGGTAACATCCTGGTCAAGACCCATCGCCTGCCAGTACTGCGCGCCCTTCATGCCCCAGATATAGGCGTCACCATAATCGCTGGCATCCGGGTCGTAAGTTCCCACCATGATCTCGCCGTTGCCGCCGGAGTAGGTGGGTGAGACCGCGATGCTGGTGGCAGTTTCATTATCGGCCGTAGGTAACGCCGCACCCAGCGGGTTAAACTTGGCGCCGCCGTTGGTGGAGATGTAAATCCGCCCGCCGGCAGTCCCGGCAACACCCTTGTACAGCGCGAACACCGTGCTGTCGTTGGCGAAGTCCGGCGATACCGCCAGCGCGACGATATCGTCCGAGATGGCGTTCGAAGCATCCCAGCTAACGCCGCCGTTGGTTGAGTAGTAAACCACGTCGGTAGCCGCTTCGGTGTCAACGACAAACAAGGTGCCGTCAGACGCTACGGTAACAAACGAGGCGTCCGAGCCGGCCCTTATCTGGCCGTTTCCGCCGGGCCCCTTGACCGCGCTCCACTCCAGGGTGGCCGCGGAGGCGGGGGCGGCAAAAGCCAGCATGCTGACCAGCAGCACGACGACGAGGCCTACACTCCATATTTTATGAAATTTTTTCATCGACCTTTATTTTTCCTCCTTAGTTAGTCAGGTCTTGTGGTATATGATTTATATCCCCATAAATACAAAAGCACATTCTGCCTTACTTCTTTATGAAGACACATTCATCTAGGAAATCCGCATTTAGAGCCACTGGCTCTATCTCCCTTGCGGGCTGCTCTCATAGCATCACCTCCTTCAAGACACGAGTAGACACACCTCTATCAAGGTATATCCAGTTTCAACTATAGCATATAATACGGGTTTGTCAAGCCCCCCGAAGGCTAAATTTACATAAGTTATCACAAAAATATCACACAGCCGGACTATTTCAACCCAGCCGGCCCAATATTTCGCCGGGGGAAACCGTTTCCTGCCGGGCGTTTTCCATGTCCCGCAGGACGGCGCTGCCGTTCCTCACCTCCTCCTCCCCGATAATCACCGTGTAGCGGCAGCCGCGCGCATTGGCCTGCCGCAACTGGGCTTTCAGGCTCTTGCCCCCCGCCGCCACCACGGCACCTTTACCCGCCTGCCTCAGGACGGCGGACAGCCTGACCGCCTCTTTCCTGGCTTCATTTCCCATACAGGCAATGAATACCTGCGGGGCAGGGAGGGGAGGAACAGCAATCCCCTGCTTCTTCAGGTTGAGCACTATCCTCTCTATCCCCACCGCAAAACCAATGGCCGGCGTGGGCCGGCCACCCAGCTCCTCAATCAGGTCATCGTAGCGCCCGCCCCCGCCAAGGGTGCTTTGCGCCCCGCCGGAAGCAGGCTGAACCTCAAAGACGGTCCTGGTGTAATAGTCCAGCCCCCGCACCAGGCGGTGGTTAACCGTAAAAGGGATATCCTGCAACTCCAGGTATTCACCCAGCTCCCGGAAGTGCGTGCCGCACTCCCCGCAGAGATAGTCAACGCTTCTGGGGGCATTATCCGCCGCTTGCTGGCACGATTGCTTTTTGCAATCAAGGAGGCGGAGGGGGCTGCGCTGCAACCTGTCCCGGCAGTCCGGGCACAGCCCTGCGGTGTGATCAGCGTAATATTTCCGGAGCACGTCCAGATAGGCCGGACGGCACCGCTTACAGCCAATGCTGTTGAGCTGCAGGGAGAGACGCCGGAGCTGCAGCGAATGGAAGAATTGCCAGGCCAGGGCAATGACCTCGGCGTCAAGGGCGGGGTCATCATCCCCGATCGCCTCACAGCCAAACTGGTGGTGCTCCCGAAACCGGCCCGCCTGGGGCCTTTCGTAGCGGAAGATGGAAGCAAAGTAGTAAAGTTTCACCGGCTGGGGCAGGTTGTGCAAGCCATGCTCCAGATAAGCCCGGCATACCGGCGCCGTGCCCTCCGGCCGCAGGGTTACCTGGTTACCTCCCTTATCGGCAAAGGTGTACATCTCTTTCTCGACAATATCGGTTCCCTGCCCCACACTGCGCACAAAGAGCCCGGCATCCTCAAAAACAGGAGAATCAATACGCTGATAACCATAAAGCTGGCCGGCAGCGCTGGCCTTCACCCTGACATAGTCCCAGTATGCTTGCTCCTCGGGCAGGATATCAGCAGTCCCGCGTGGCGCCTGATACAAACCCAGTCTCCTTTACCATGCCTACCGGCTAGAATACAGGATAAGCCTGGCTTTGTAAAGTAATAGCCATGTTTACACGGTCAACCCGATGGCATATACTAAAGATAGCAAGAGTAAATAACCCCGAAGACAGGGTTCCGGTGAGCAGTAATGGATTTCAGCAAGCTTCTGGCTAAAGCCCAAGGTTATCTCCCGCCAGACAAACTAGCTCTGGTGGAAGAGGCTTATCACTTTGCCGCCAAGGCACACCGGGGACAGGTACGCCAGTCCGGGGAGCCTTACCTGGAGCACCCCCTGCAGACGGCAATGATACTGGCGGAACTGGAGCTGGATACCAGCTCACTGGTGGCAGCCCTCCTGCACGACATCCCCGAGGACTGCGGCCTGCCCATTGCCGATATCCAAGCCAGATTTGGTGCCGAAATAGCCAGGCTGGTCGATGGCACTACCAAGCTGGGCAAGGTCCCCTTTACTTCAGGGACGGTGCCCGGAACGGGACAGGCGGAGAACCTGAGGAAGATGCTGGTAGCCATGGCGGAAGACCTCCGGGTGGTATTCATCAAGCTGGCGGACCGCCTGCACAATATGCGCACGCTTTCCGCTCTGCCCGCAGAGAAGCAGCATAGTATCGCCCAGGAGACCCTGGAAATATACGCCCCGCTGGCTCACCGTCTGGGGATATGGGAATTGAAGTGGCAACTGGAAGACCTCTCCTTCCGATATCTGGAACCGGAGAAGTACCGCCGAATCGTCCGGCTGGTTGCCGCCCGGCGCACACAACGCGAGAACTTCATCAATGAGGTTATCAATGTCCTGAAAAAGGAGTTCGCCAAAGCTGGGCTGGATGCTGAGCTATCCGGCAGAGCCAAGCATATCTACAGTATCCATCAGAAAACGGAGCGGTATGCGGCACTGGGCAAACCCATCGATGACATTCATGACCTCCTCGCTCTGCGGGTACTGCTAAACACCATACCCGATTGCTATAGTGCCGTTGGCATTACCCATAGCCTGTGGCACCCCTTGCCGGAGGCATTTGACGACTATATTGCCAACCCCAAGCCAAACGGTTACCAAGCCCTGCATACCGCCGTAATGTGCATGGGCACAACCCCGCTGGAAATCCAGATTCGCACCCGTGAGATGCATCATGTCTCTGAATACGGAGTCGCCGCTCACTGGCGCTATAAGGAGGGCGAAAAGCAGGACCTGCACTTCGAGGAGAAGATAGCCTGGCTCCGCCAGATGGTTGAGTGGCACCGTGAACTGAGTGGCGCTGAAGAATTCCTGGAATCAGTCAAGACTGATATCTTTATGGACCAGGTTTTTGTTTACACCCCCACGGGAGAGATTAAGGACTTGCCCCGAGGCGCCACCCCCCTTGATTTTGCCTACCGGGTTCACACCGAACTGGGGCACCGCTGTGGCGGTGCCAAGGTGCACGGACGGCTGGTGCCGTTCAATTACCAGCTCAAGAACGGCGATATCGTCGAGATTATTACCGCCAAGGGGAGAAAGGGGCCGAGCCGGGACTGGCTGAATCCCCACCTTGGCTATGTTAAAACATCACACGCCCGGGAAAAGATACGGCAGTGGTTCAAGAAGCAAGAAAGGACGGAAAACATCGAGCGCGGGCGGGACCTGCTGGACAAGGAACTGCGGCACCTGGGGATAAGAATCGAGCGCCAGGAACTGGCCAGCATGTTCAGCTACAACAACGCTGACGACTTTCTAGCTGCGATCGGTTACGGAGGCGTCACCTCCCACCAGATTGCCATAAAGCTCGCAGCCGAGCATGAGGAGCCCAAAGTGGTGACCGGCGTCACCCCGGCCAAGCCAGCGCCCTCAACCGTCCGCCTCTTGGGAGTCGGCAATCTGGCTACCCACCTGGCCCTCTGCTGTCACCCCGTCCCCGGAGACAGGATTATCGGCTACATTACCCGCAGCCGGGGGGTGACAATACACCGCCAAGATTGCTACAATATACTACGTGAGTCAGAGAAGGAGAGGCTAATACCGGCAGAGTGGGGTGAGCTTGACTCGCTTTATCCGGTTAATGTCCGGGTTGAAGCCTGGGACAAGGTGGGGTTGATGCGTGACATTACCACGGTGGTAGCTGAAGAAAAAGTCAACATTTCCTCGGCAACCCTGGCCAATCACGATGACCGGACTATCTCGATTTTCCTCACCTTGCAGACGAAGGGCCTGGCCCAGCTAAGCCGGCTCTTAAAGAAGATTGAAGCCGTTGAAGGGGCAATCTCCGTAGCCCGGATCGGGGAGGAGATAGCCAGAAAACCGGCTCCAAAGGGAGCCGGTCAACATAAGTAAAGGAATAATTGAGGGGGTAGACCTTGCCAAGTGAAACATCAGCAGAGAAACAGGTGCGCGTTGCCGAGAGGAGACGTCAGCGCAACAAGTCGGTGCGCAGCCAGGTTAAGACCAGCATCACCAAGGCAGAAAAACTCGTCTTTGCCGGCGAGATTGAGGCAGCCCGGGGAGCAGTGGTCGCCGCGATAAGCTCGCTGGACAAAGCAGCGGAAAAGGGAGTCCTCAAGGCGAATAACGCCGCCCGCCGCAAGTCACGGTTGATGAAGAAGCTAAATCAGGCGGCAGCCCTAGCGGCCGCGGCAACTGAACCGGAGCCGGTCGAGTCAGAGTAAAACCGCCGGGGTCGACGGCAGCACGGACAGCTGACAGCTAGACTACAACCAGGCTCCGCCCGGTGGTCTAGCTGCAATTACCCTCGCTTAACTTCTTCCCAGAGGGCATTCTGCTCGGCAAAGGATAGCTCTCTCAGTTTAAGTCCGCGCTGGCGGCAGAGTTCTTCCATACGGGAGAAACGGCGGTAGAACTTGCGGTTGGTTGCCCTGAGGGCGGCTTCGGCATCTATACCCTGCCGCCGGGCGATATTAACCAGGGTAAAAAGCAGGTCGCCGAATTCCGCAGCCTTCTGCGCCTGGCTATCGGCTTGCCTGAGCTCGGCAATTTCCTCCACCAGCTTATCAATGATGCCGTCAAGGTCTTCCCAGTCGAAGCCGACCCGCGCCACCCGTTTCTGCACCTCATGGCTATAGCCCAGGGCCGGCATTTGGCGGGGCACGCCCTCCAGCATGGAAGTGCCTTCTTCCCTTTCCTCCTCCTTAAGAGCCTCCCAGTTAAGGGTAACCTCCTCGGCATCCTTTACCTGCGTTTTGCCGAAGATATGAGGATGGCGCCGGATCAGCTTGGCATTGATACTCCGGAGGACATCGCCCAGTTCAAACTCCCCGGCCTCACTGGCAATCCTGGCATGCAGCACTATCTGCAATAACAGGTCGCCCAGCTCCTCACCAAGCTGGCGGGCATCTGATTCATCAAGGGCGGCCAGGACCTCATAGCACTCCGAAAGCAGGTTCTCCCGCAGTGAGGCATGGGTCTGCTTCCTATCCCAGGGACAGCCACCGGGGGCACGCAGGCGGGCGATGATATCCACCAGAGTGTCAAACTTATCCAGATTATCAGACAACGGTAATAACCCCCCTTTTTGGAAAACCATACTGTATGCGGTCTATCCCGGCAGCACCGCGCCGATAAAGTCCCGGTGTCCCCTCAGAAATTCGGCAGACGACATGACCCGTTTGCCCTCAAGCTGCACCCTGACGACACCAAGAGTACCCTCCCCCGTACCTATGCCGAAAGTATTATCCCCTTCCGGCAGGGCGATTACCCCCCCGGGGGCAGCGGTCACTGCCGGCAGCGGGACAGCCTCCGTGACTTTCAGTTGCTTGCCTGCCCATACGGTGTAACTACCCGGCCAGGGATTAAAGGCGCGCACCCGCCGCCATATCTCCTCGGCAGACAGGCCCCAGTCAATCTCTCCGTCCTGCTTGGAGATGGTACCGCAATAGCTGGCCCCGGTCTCCGGCTGGGGTTGAGGCTTAATCTCCCCCCGCGGCCAGCGCACCAGCACCTCCGGCAGTAGCCGTGCAGCCACCTGCGCCAGCCTGTCGGTGAGCGACCCGGTGTTATCTTTCCGAGAAACGGAAACAGCTGCCTGAGCCAGCACCGGCCCGGTATCCATTCCTTCGTCCAGCAACATTATGCTCACCCCGGTAAATTCGTCACCGGCCAGAATCGCTGAGGCCACCGGCGAGGCGCCGCGGTATTTCGGCAGCAACGACGGATGTATATTGACACAACCGTAGCGGGGCAGGTCGAGGACCGCCCGGGGCAGGATCTGACCGTAGGCAGCTACCACGATAACGTCGGGCTGTAAGTCCGCCAGCTGTGTCACCGTTGCCGCCGCCCTCAAATCCGCCGTCTGTACCACGGGAACCTGCCAGCATAATGCTGCCTTCTTCACCGGTGTCGGCAGCAGGGAACGGCCCCGGCCCGCAGGTTTATCCGGCCGGGTATATGCCGCCACGACCTCATGGTGGTTGATGATGAGATGCTCCAGAGGCGGCACGGCAAACTCTGGGGTGCCCATATAAACAACTCGCAACCTGGACCTCCTAGTACCAAAGTTTATCATTAAAATTTTTTTCTAACAACCGGGCATTTAATCCTCAACAACCCGATATTTGGCAAAAAACAAAGTTTGGCGGAGCTACCAAGGGAAAACAAAGGACAACAACGTCCAGTGACCGCCAACAGAAACCTTGCCACCCCTGAAGTTTGGTAGTATCCTTTTTACCGTCGCTTAAAATTCAATAAGTCAGTAACATCCCGCGTGACACCCCGGCTAATGCCGCAAATAACTTGGCTGATTGCACTGGTCAGCCGTCAGGGTAATAACATTGTTAAGTTATTCATGTGGGTGAACGTGTGCCTAAATCAGGGACTGCCAGTGCTTGGGGCTCATTTGCGAAGCGAGATTTAAGATAGGGGATTGATGGAAAAAAGGTCAGCGCACGAAGTTTGGGAAGCCGCCTTAGGTGAGTTACAAATCCAGGTCAGCAAACCAAATTACCGGACTTGGTTCCAAAACACTACCGGACTTAGTTATGAAGGCAGCCAGTTTACTGTCGGCGTTCCAAACAGCTTTATCAGTGAATATCTAGACAAGAACCAGCGCTCATTAATCGAAAAGACGCTCATCGGCCTCACCACTGCGGACGTTCAGGTTTCTTTCCAGGTAAACAGCAGCCACTATAGCTCCTCAGCAAATGATGACACCCGGCCAGCACCGGCCGCCGCCACAACACAGGCTCCCAGGCTCAACCCGGGCTACATCTTTGACGCCTTTGTCGAAGGCAACAGCAACCGCCTGGCCCGCGCTGCGGCGCTGGCGGTAACGGAGAACCCGGGATATTCCTATAATCCTTTATTTATCTATGGGGGTGTTGGGCTGGGTAAGACCCATCTGCTGCATGCCATCGCTCATGTTGCCCTGACCAAAGGGGTACAGGTGGTATGTGCCAGCGCCGAGCAGTTCACCAACGAGTTCGTTACCTCTTTACGCGATAGAAAATCCGATGAATTCCGTAACAGGTACCGGAACGTGGGTATGTTGCTCATTGATGATATCCACTTCATCAGCGGCAAGGGACATACTGAAGAAAGCTTTTACCACACATTTAATGAGCTGCACAACAAAAACCGCCAGATAGTGGTTACCAGCAACTGCGCGCCGAAACAAATACCACGGTTAGCGGAGAAGCTGCGTTCCCGCTTCGAATGGGGACTCACAGTTCATATCCAGCCGCCAGATTTTGAGACACGTCTGGCCATCCTCCAGTCCAAAGCCAGACAAAAGGCCGCCGAGGTCTGTCCTGACGTTCTTGAGTTCATTGCCCAGCAGATGCAGCGCAATATCAGGGAGCTGGAAGGTTCCCTGAACCGGATTGTGGCTTACTCCAGACTGCTGAGGGCGGTACCATCAGTCGAGCTGGCCACCCGGGCCCTGGAGGACATTGCCGTTAAGGGAGAGGAAGGGGAGGAGATATCACCTACCAGGTTGCTAAAAGCTGCCGCGGAGAGCTTCCGGCTGTCCCCGGAGGATTTAGTCAGTCAGAAAAGGGACAAGGAAACGGTCTTTGCCCGGCGCGTGGCTATGTATCTCATCCGCCAGGAGACCAGTTATTCACTGGCACAAATAGGTGAGTCCCTGGGTGGCCGGGATGCCTCGGCTGTAACCAACGCCTGCAAGAGAATCTCCGGTAATATTGATAACAATCCGTACTTAAGGCGCAAAATAAAGGAAATCCGGCAGAAACTATCCGCATAAAGCCGGATGGCCCACTCCTCACTCGTTCCGCCTCAAAACAATTCAAAAAAGCCTTGACAGTTATTAGGAAATCTTTTTGTGAATCTTTTCTTTGTTTCTTGTGATGTCTTTATGGCTTTTTTGCGCCTTAAATGCAAAATCCGGGATGGCTTTATCAACCCTCGCCTGATAAGTGAAACCATTAATGGTAATATTACTGTTAAAGTACTCTACAATTGAACATTACCGGTTATTATATTAAGATTGTTTTTGTAACTTATCAGCTGAGTGTTCTTGGCAAGCGGGAATAAGGATGATTGACCGTGCCATAATAATGGTGAGGGCGGGTGGTGGTGGTGAGGGAGCGATTACTTTCCGCAAGGAGAAGTTCGTGCCTTATGGTGGTCCGGATGGCGGTGACGGCGGTGATGGTGGCGATGTGACCGTCCGGGCGGATGTGGCTATCTCTGACCTGCACAAATTCAGCAGGAGCAGAGTGTACCGGGCGGGGAATGGCGGCAACGGCGGTGGTAAGAAAAGGCACGGAAAGAAGGGTGATGACCTAATACTGACAGTGCCGGTGGGTACCGTTGTTTCCCGCCAAACAATAGTAGACGGAGATGCCGTCATGGCTGACCTTGAGCAGCCGGGACAGCAGGTAGTGGTGGCGGCGGGTGGTAAGGGGGGCCGGGGTAACACTCACTTTGCCTCTTCCACAAATCAGGCGCCGGTTATCGCTGAGAAGGGAGAGGCCGGCGAAGAGCAATGCATAATCATGGAGATGCGCCTCATTGCCGATATCGGTATTGTTGGCTACCCCAACGTGGGTAAGTCAACCCTGATAGCCGCGGCGTCGGCGGCCAAACCCAGGATAGCCAGCTATCCCTTCACTACCCTGGAGCCGGTCTTGGGCGTTGTCAAGGTCGACCAGGAGAGCCTTATCCTTGCTGAGATACCGGGGCTGGTGGCTGATGCCCATCTTGGCCGCGGTTTGGGGCATGAATTTTTACGCCATATTATGCGCACCCGTCTGCTGCTGCACCTGCTTGATGGCAGTTCCGCATCGCCGGTAGAAGACATGGTGAGCGTGAATACCGAGATTGGTCTGTTTGATTCCTCTCTGGCAGTGAAACCACAGATGGTGGTGGTGAATAAAATAGACCTGCCGGAAGTGGCGTCAAGACTGAGCGAGATAAAGAAAGAGTTCCGAACAGCCGGGGTTAAAGCCTCCTTCATTTCGGCCGAAACCGGGCAGGGCGTTCCCGAACTTATGGCGGGGGCGCTGAAGACGCTGAACGAGGTTGCGGCGCGGCAGGAAAAAGCCGTCGTACGCCGTAAGGTATTCCGGCCCCAACCCAGGGTAACGGGCGTCGGTGTCACCCGGGAGGGAGATGCTTATGTCGTGACGGCACCCGGCCTGGAGCGGCTTACCACCAGAGGCGGCGTGTCCGATACTGAGGCGCGCTGGCAGCTGAAGAGGTATCTTACCCGGCAGGGAGTCAGCCGGGCGCTGGAAAAAGCCGGGGTGAAACCCGGCGATAAGGTCCGCTGCGGTAATTTAGAGTGGGAGTGGTAGTAAGGTGAATATCGGTGTGCTTGGCGGCACTTTTGACCCGGTTCACAACGGGCACCTGAGGATAGCTGAGGAGGCAAGAACCCGGCTGAATCTAGCCAAGATTCTTCTGGTGCCGGCGGGTCAGCCGCGGCTGAGGCCGGAGCAGTCCATCTCGCCGGCGGCAAAGCGGCTTGAGATGCTTCACTTGGCCATCGACGGGCAGCCAAATTATGAAGTGTCGAAGGTGGAGATAGAGCGGGCCGGGCCTTCTTACGCCGTAGAGACTATTGCCGAGTTAAAGCGGCAAATCACGGCGCAAGACGAGCTATTTTTTATACTGGGGTGGGACAGCCTGGCCAGGTTGCCGGAGTGGGGTGAGCCCTCCCGGTTAACCGGGCTGTGCTACCTGGTGGCGGCTCCCCGGCCGGGCTATTCACCGCCGGACCTCAGGGCTCTGGAGAAAGATATCCCCGGTATCTCGCAGCGGGTAATGCTCATGGACGCGCCGCAAATAGACATCAGTGCCTCGGTAATCAGAGACAGGGTCGCCCGGGGCTTATCCATACGCCACCTTGTCCCTGAGCCGGTGAACCGGTATATCAAAGATAACAGACTTTATTTAAAGCGGCAGGAGGTTTAGAGTGAAAGCTATCGGCATCGTGGGCAGTCCCCGCCGGGACGGTAATACCGAAATTCTGACCAGGCATGCCCTGAAGGCCATTGAGGAGGAGGGCATTGAGACGGAACTGATCCCGCTGGCCGGGCTTGATATCCAGCCGTGTAATGCCTGCCGGGTCTGTCGCAGTGAAGCCACTGCCGGGCAGTGTCCCCTTGACGATGACCTGCTGCCGTTATACGCGAAAGCCAAGGAAGCCGATGCCGTAATACTGGCCTCTCCGGTTTACTTCGGCTCGGCAACCGCCCTGTTAAAGGCTTTTATAGAGAGAACCGGCTACATGAGCTATAACAATAGACCCTTTGCCGGTAAGGTGGGCGGGCCTCTGGTGGTCGCCCGGCGGGCCGGACAGAATTTTACCCTTGCCCAGATAATGTACTGGTTTCACATCATGGGAATGACTGTACCCGGCTCGACCTACTGGAATATTGCCTTCGGGCAGGAAAAGGGGGATGTGCAGCAGGACGAGGAAGGCCTGAGGACGGCCTGGAACTTCGGGAAGAATATCGCCCTGCTGGTGAAGAAGCGCTGATGGCACTGCAATGGTTTTGGCGAAGAAGGGAGAATTGTTTTATGATTAAAGCCATCTTTTTTGATCTATACCAGACACTGGTGTGCTACGAGCCACCCCGCGAGGAACTCCAGGCGCAGGCGCTCAAGGATTTCGGTATCGATGCAAGCCCGGAAGCCTTGCGCTGGCCTCTGGTGGCTGCTGATGAATTCATTTATCAGGAAATGGCGCGCTGTCCCTGGAACCGGCGCTCCGAGGACGACCAGAAAGCGCTGTGGGTGCAGTATGAAAAAGTGCTGCTGGGGGAGGCGGGGCTGGAGGCTGATGAAAATACTATCCTGGGGCTGCTGGGGAAGATGCGCCAGGTGGAAATGAAACTGGTCCTCTTTGAAGATGTCGTGCCTGCCCTGACGGAGCTTAAAACAACAGGGTTAAAACTTGGTCTTATATCCAACATTGACCGCGATGTAACCTCGCTGCTGGAGGAACTGGGTCTGCCGGCCTTGCTCCAGATAGTGGTGACGTCGCTGGATGCCGGTTTTACCAAGCCGCACCCGGAGATATTTAAAGCGGCGCTGGAAAAAGCCGGGGTTCAGGCTGCTGAGGCGATGTATGTCGGTGACCAGTATCAGGTGGATGTCATCGGGGCCAATAAGGCAGGTTTGCGGGGGGTGCTTCTGGACCGTGGCGATTACTTTCAGGAGATAACTGATTGCCCGCGAATACAGAGCCTGAGCCAGATTACGGAGTACCTGTGACTTTGGCGCGGGCAGCCGTAAGAATCGAGCAATTTCTCACTTGCGCAGTTGCGCAATTAGTCGGTTATAGAGTTCCTCTTCGGTTTTGACCCCCTGGACGTCAAGGTCGGTGGTGCGGAAAGCCCGCACCATGGCCTCCACCAGCCTGGTCTTGCTCAGCTTTTTGCCCCCGCTGAATTTTGCCGCTGATGCCAGTTGTTCCAGATAGGCGTCTTCCCCACGGGATAAAAACACGGAAAGTTTGATTCTGGTGACTTCGGGCGGTTCAACCGGCCCTGCCCTTTTGGCTTCCGGTGCCAGCGGGCTGGCGCCGGTAAGGCGGTCCAGGGCGGTGCCGTAGGCTATTTCCTCGGTAACGCGGGCTCTCTTCATTTCATCACCTCTTTTGTGAGCGATCGGTAGGCATTGGCCCCGTCAGACTTGGCAGCATAGGTCAGGATGGACTCTCCCGCGGCCGGGGCTTCCTTGAAACGGACACTGTGGGGAATCTCGGTCTCAAACACCTTGATACTATCACCGAAGGCTTTCCGGGTAACTTCGGTTACCTCTCTGCTGTGCAGGGTGCGGCTGTTGGTCATGGTGAGCAGGATACCGGCGATTTCCAGGTCCGGGTTAATCTTGGCTTTTATCCGGTTGATAGTGTTCAGGAGCAGGCCGACGCCTCTCATCGCCAGGAAGTCTGCCTGCAGGGGAATAATTATCCGGTCGGCGGCAGATAGGGCGTTGATGGTCAGCAGCCCCAGGCTGGGCAGGCAGTCGACAAGGATGTAATTGTAACGAGGGTGTACTGTCTGGAGTATCTCTTTGAGCATCATTTCACGGGTGAAGGCCCCCACCAGATCTAATTCCGCCTGTGAAAGCTCGATATTCGCCGGGGCCAGGTCAACATCGGGGTTATCGGTATGGACAATAACGTCATGGATTGTAGGCCCGTCTGATCCCCTGATGGTAGCCACCAGGACATCATAAACCGTGCGTTTAAGGCTATCCGGGTTGATCCCCAGGGAGATGGTGAGGCTGGCCTGCGGATCCCAGTCGATGAGTAATACCCGTTGCCGGTATTCGCTCAGCCCTTGTGACAGGGCGGCGGCAGTCGTCGTCTTGCCGACTCCTCCCTTCTGGTTGGCGATGCAGATGATAGCCATTACTACCCCCTACCAAATAATATAGCGCAATTGCGGAATTGCGTCAAACCGTAGGTTAAGAATAACCAGACCGGTGATGGCGAGCGAGTCTCTTAGATTACCCCTGCGGTGAGGTCCCCTCAGTCACTGATTTTGCTTATCGGGCATTGCTGGCACCTGCCCTGGGAGCAAAGGGTCCGGTAAATGTGGATCAAACCCTGCTGCCGCCGGGCGGAGTCAATCAGGTCGCTGTTCAGGCTAAGCTGATGGCGCATATGCTTTTCCAGGGCGTTTATCGCCAGCCGGGGGTAGTTTTGATACAGGCCAAGGGATTTTCTGGCCAGTTCCTGGTGGGAGGCAAGCTTACCCCAGGCGAAGGCAAAGGGCAAGATGACGTTGACCGCGATGTCTGCCGCTCGCCGGTGGCCGAGGAGCGAGGGGGCTCTTGT
>CAYOKF010000009.1:16737-17717 GCA_964404475.1 uncultured Dehalococcoidaceae bacterium
GGCTGGGGAGGGTGGGGTCAAAATGATCTGCCCAGTAACCGTCAGAGGTTACCACCAGAAACTCTTCTAAAGACCGGCTACCGTTGACGGCGGGGGTTTCCCCAACCCTGGCAATGGCCTTTTCCAGCATACCGCTTTTCCGGTAACGCAGTAGCAGGTAGCTCATGGCGGCGATACGCCTCGGCGGTAAGTTGCTGGGTCTGACCCTGGCAAAGTACCAGTCTTGTTCCGACATTATCCCGGTCTGGCGGGTAGCGGCCCAGATTCTTTCTAATTGGCCTACCCAGCCGTCACCGTTACCTGCCGGGTGGCGGTGACGGCACTGTGATGGCAGCAGTCCGGCCGTGCCCAGCAGCAGCGCCTGCTGCCGGGCGAGACACTCCGTTTCGGTCGCTTCGCTTTTCGTAATGACTTCCAGGGCTCGCAGCGGCAACCTGCGGGCCAGCTCCAGGAAGGGAGATTTGTTCTTTGCGTAACCAAGGGCGCCCATTAGCGCCTGGTATAGAGCTTCAGCGGCTTCGGTATGAGCCAGGGTGGCCTGGAACCCGGCGGCCTTGGCTAGAAACCGCTCCTCGCCGGCCTGGTCCAGAAATTCCGCCAATAAGCCGGTATCCCGGTGCCCGGTAGCTTTCTGACAGGGCATACCGGAATATGCCGGGCGACGGGAAGAAGCCGGGTGCTTGCCGTTTGGGCGCCTCAGATATTTTGATAGCTCCAGGGTGGGTATCCTCTTGCCGTTCTGGAGATGGGCGGGTCCCCCGGTGTCATTCCAGAAGACTATATGCAGGACTACCCGGTTATAGGCCGGGTCATGGTGGTGACCGTGGGCCCGCCAGTTGCTGGACTTGACGTGGAATTCTATGTCACCCTTTATCCGGCCCTGTTTGGTAGCAATGACGGCATCGGTAAAATCAGCACCCCCGTCCCCGTTAAGCCGGCCCGGGTAAACTACCTTTACGGGCTCTCCATCCTCGGTAACC
>CAYOKF010000010.1:0-17404 GCA_964404475.1 uncultured Dehalococcoidaceae bacterium
ACCAAGCTCACCCAGGGGCTTATTCGGGTTAAGCTCAAGGAAAGGAAGGCCCTGGAAGGGGTAAAGCTCAAGGTAGTTAAAACTGGCGATGAATTCACTCTGGGCAAGTTTAAGATTGAGTTTTTTCCGGTTTGCCATAGCATTCCTGACGCTGCGGGTTTAATCATTCATACCCCGGTAGGTACTGTCGTTCACAGTGGTGATTTTAAGATTGATTATACTCCGGTAAGCGGCAAGGCAACTGACCTGTCCCGGCTGGCTCAGTTAGGAGCGCGAGGGGTATTACTTCTCCTTTCTGATTCCACGTATGCCGAGCTGCCTGGTTACACTCCGTCCGAGAGGGTGGTTGGCGAATCTCTGGATAACATTATGGCTAATGCCTCGGGGAGGGTGATTGTCACTACCTTTTCTTCGCTGGTTTCCCGTATTCAGCAGGTTATCGATGCTGCCGTAAAGCATGAGAGGCGTGTCTTCA
The DNA here is from genome assembly GCA_964404475.1 of uncultured Dehalococcoidaceae bacterium. Lineage (GTDB taxonomy): Bacteria > Chloroflexota > Dehalococcoidia > Dehalococcoidales > RBG-16-60-22 > CAYOKF01. The sequence goes on from CAYOKF010000010.1 coordinate 476, forward strand.
TCATCGGGCGCAGTATGGGTGATGCCGTGCGTATGGCACTGACGATGGGCTATCTCGAGGCACCGGATGGTGTCCTGGGACGCATCGATGAGCTTCGTGGTTTGCCACACAATAAAACGGTACTGGTTACTACGGGTAGTCAGGGAGAGCCGACTTCAGCTCTGGTGCGTATGGCAAACCGTGACCACCGCCATGTTAATATTCAGCATGGTGATACCATAGTTCTTTCGGCAACCCCTATTCCGGGTAATGAAGCGCTGGTTAATAGAACTGTGGACAGTCTTTTCAAGCAGGGGGCTCAGGTATTATATGGTAAGGAACTGCAGGTCCATGTCCACGGGCATGGCAGTCAGGAGGAGCTCAAGCTGCTGTTAAATCTGGTCAAGCCGAAGTTCTTTGTGCCCGTTCATGGTGAGTATCGGCACCTTAGTCTTCACGCAAGGCTAGCGGAATCGGTGGGCATACCCCCGGCAGATATATTTGTGCTGGAGGATGGCAATGTCCTCGAGCTCGATTCGCAAACAGCTAAAGTGACTGATAAGGTTACTTCCGGGCATGTCTATGTAGACGGCTTGAGTGTGGGAGATGTCGGTGGCGTGGTACTGCGTAACCGGAGGATGCTGTCCAAGGATGGTATTGTGGTGGTGGTTATTGCGGTAAACCGGCAGACAGGCAAGCTGGTGGGGCGTCCTGACATTGTTACCCGTGGTTTTGTTGACACCAGAGAGTTTAGAGAAATGATTGAAAAGAGCCGTGATCTTATCGCGCAAGCCCTTGACCATGGTGGCAGCCGGACTGCCGAATGGAGCTTTATCAATACCAAGGTCAGGGATACGCTGGACAGATATTACTATGAACAGACAAAACGCCGCCCGATGATTCTGCCTTTTATGGTGAAGGTGTAACTGCGGGGATCAGGCTTGATGGGTTTTGTATGGCGAGAAAAAAAGCTACCTTAAACAATAAGCCCAGACCTAAGGGGAACCTTCAGCGGAGGTCATGGTGGGGGCAGTTGGGCCGCATCGTGATATCAACGCCGGTGCGGCAGATGCTGCTGGTATTCATCATCATAGTTATTCTATCATGGCAGTGGGCCAATATCGAGGCTGGTGCCGGCAGTCTGGTTAATCAGTTTGGCTGGGGACTGCTCTTTATTATCGCGGCGGTTATTTTCCTGATAGTGCGGATATGGCGGCGTAAACTGGGCACGTTTGTCTATCACTGGCACCGCTGGCTGGGTGGTGTTGCCCTGGTTCTGGCTTTCTGGGGGGTGATTGCTTTCTTTAATCTGGGGGGGGTGTTTGGGCGGCGTATACTGGATATGCCGGCTCCCGAGATCATCAGTGCTCTCCGTGTGCTGGGTCTGGTTATCGTCGGTATCTTACTGATGTTTCCGCGCACCAGTTTCCGTGCTTTCCGTAACCTCTTCTCGTGGATAAGCCGGCAATTAGAGCGGCGTCCGGCTCCTGCGAGGAGAGAGTTTCAGCCCCCCATACGCAAAGTGGCCCAAGACAGGCCTGTCATGATAACGAAGCCGTCACTGCCGAGGGAGATGGAGGAGCCGGTGGTGCCGCCGGAAACGGCAACTACCCGGCCACCTGTGATAGCCCCGGAAAGGGAGAGGGCTATACCGGCACCTGTGGTGACACCACCCCAGAAGGACCTGCGGCAGGTAGCGCAGGAGGTGTGGAAGAAATACGGGCAATCACCGGAGCTGGTGACTGTGGACGGCTGGCGGCTGCCGCCGGTTGATATTCTGGACATGTCGCCCGACGTTGAGTTCAGTGAAGCGGACAATATGCAGCGCGCCAAGCTCATAGAGGATGCCCTGGTCAGTTACGGAGTTGAAGCCAAGGTGGTGCAGATAAACGCCGGCCCGACAGTTACCCAGTTTGGCGTGGAACCGGGCTGGGACAGGAAGTTCAAGGAAGTCAAGGAACGGGACAGGGATGGTAATGTTGAGGTGAGGTTGCAGGAGGTGTCCAAGACCAGGGTTAAGGTGGACAGGATTACCTCTTTGGCTAATGATATGGCACTGGCCCTGGCGGCGCCCAGTATCAGGATGGAAGCGCCGGTTCCGGGCAAATCAATAGTTGGCATCGAGGTGCCGAATACGATTTCCGACTTGGTCAGCCTGCGGGGGGTGGTTGAAACCAGCGCTTTTCAGAAACTGCTGACCAAGTCCAAAATGGCTCTGGCCCTGGGTAAGGGGGCTGGAGGGGAGGCGGTTGCTGCTGACCTGACCAAGATGCCCCATTTGCTTGTTGCCGGGGCTACCGGCAGTGGCAAGACGGTCTGTTTGAATGCCATTGTTTGCTGTTTGTTGATGCACAATACGCCTAATGACGTTCGTTTTATTCTGGTTGACCCCAAGCGGGTGGAGTTGACTCCCTATAACAGTATCCCCCACCTGGCGGCTCCGGTTATCGTTGATGCCAATAAAGCCCTGGTGGCGCTGCGCTGGCTGAGCAAGGAGATGGATGAGCGGTACCAGAAGCTGGCGGCTGCCGGCGCCCGGCACATTGAAGGCTATAATAAGGGCCGTCAGGGGGATGAGAAGCTTCCCTACCTGGTACTTATTATCGACGAGCTGGCTGACCTGATGATGGCTGGCTTTGACGAGGTGGAGAATATTCTTTGCCGGTTGGCGCAGCTGGCGCGTGCAACCGGCATTCACCTGATTGTGGCCACCCAACGCCCCTCGGTGGACGTGGTTACCGGTCTGATTAAGGCTAACTTTCCCACCCGCATTAGCTTTGCGGTTACTTCACAGGTAGATTCCCGTACCATCCTCGATGGGGCCGGTGCCGAGAAACTGCTGGGGCGGGGTGACATGCTGTTTATGCCCACCGAGGCCGCCAAGCCCAAGCGGTTGCAGGGTTGCTTTCTTTCCGACGCTGAGATGGAGAGGCTTGTCTATTTCTGGGGTGGACAGCAGGCGGAGGAGCCGGACCGTATCAAGATGGAGACTATCACGGAAGCGGCGGTGGCCGCCCATGCCGGTCATCCCAGTGACCCGCTGCTGGAGGCGGCTTTGGAGCTGGCGCGGGATCATGAGCATATCTCCACTTCTTTCCTGCAAAGACGTTTGCACATCGGCTATCCACGCGCCGCCCGCCTCATGGAGCAGGTGGAGGAGGAACTGGCGGGTAAGAGTGAGGAGGAAGGTGAAGCCGGTGATGAAGGTTAGAGGGGGTGGCAGGGTATAAACTCGCAGGATAAGCTGCTGATGCCGCGGGGGTGGCAGGATAGGGAAAGATAAGCGGTGGGGGGGATGGGGAGCGGCCCAGGTAAGACCGGGGTCAGTCCGGTTAGCAAAGCGAGTGTTTGGGGGGCTATTATTCATATAATGAAAAAGATGTTACGGGGAATTTTGAGGGCAATAAAGTCGGAAGCTGATGATGTTGTCAGGCCACCGAAAGCTGAGCAGATAGACGTGTGGGATGAAATAGACCATACGCGTAACTATATGTGGTCCTGGGGTTTTATTGGGCGGAGGTATAAGGAGCGCCGCAAGGAACAGGTGGAGGATGAGTTAGGGGAATTACATAACGGGGGGGAAGGCGGGGCTGCTGACAAAGGTTAGGTAATACCAACTAGTATTCACTCACCACCCCTCACCCTCTTTAAAATCACCTCTTTATACCACTGCGCCAGCGTTTTCCCGTGCTTTTTCATCTGCTCCCGTTTCTTCCTGAGTTTTTTTTGCCGCCGTTCCTGGCGGGTTATTGCGCTATTTTCTCGTTCGTTCGCGCTCATCTTCAATCACAAGCTCCTTCCGCAGCTCGATGATGCGGTCGCGTATTAATGCCGCCTTTTCGAAATCAAGGGCGCGGGCGGAGGTCTTCATCTGCCCCTCCAGTTCTTTAATCAGTCGCGTGACATCATCGCGGGTGTGTGGGGTGGCAAAGGTGTAAGGGACGCGGGTTTCCGCTACCGCCTTCACACGCTCGGTGATGTCTCTAATGGCTTTTTTTATGCCCTGCGGGGTGATGTCATGCGCTAGATTATAATCTTCCTGAATGCGGCGGCGGCGTACCGTTTCGTCAATGGCGGCCTGCATTGACCTGGTGACGGTATCAGCGTACATGATGACGTGCCCGTCAATGTGGCGGGCGGCGCGTCCCATGGTTTGAATCAGGGCTTCCCTGGAGCGCAGGTAGCCCTCTTTGTCGGCGTCCAGGATAGCCACCAGGCTGACCTCGGGCAGGTCAAGCCCTTCCCGAAGCAGGTTAATGCCGACGACGACATCATAGACGCCCAGCCTTAAGTCGCGCAGAATCTCTACCCGCTCCAGCGTGTCAATCTCAGAGTGGAGGTAGTGGGTCTTGATGCCCATCTCGATTAAATAGTCCGAGAGTTCCTCCGCCATGCGCTTGGTCAGGGTAGTCACCAGACAGCGGGTGCCGCTATCGACCCGTTGCTTGATTTGCTCAAGTAGGTCATCGATTTGCCCCCGGGTGGGCTTGACCTCGATGGTGGGTTCCAGAAGCCCGGTAGGCCTGACCAGTTGCTCTACCACCTGCTGGCTGTGCTCATGTTCGTAATCGGCGGGGGTGGCCGAGGTGTAAATCACCTGATTAATGCGCTCCTGAAACTCGGTGAAGTTCAACGGGCGGTTGTCCAGGGCGGAGGGGAGGCGAAAGCCGTACTCGATCAGTGTTTGCTTGCGGGAACGGTCGCCGTGGTACATACCGCGAATCTGGGGCAGGGTCATATGCGATTCGTCAATAATCAGCAGAAAGTCTTTGGGGAAGTAGTCGAGCAGTGTCCAGGGAGCGCTCCCCGGTGCCCGCCCGGCAAGGTGGCGGGAGTAGTTCTCCACTGCCGAGCAGTAGCCGGCCTCGCGCAGCATTTCCAGGTCATAGTTGGTGCGTGCCTCCAGGCGGGAGGCTTCCAGTATCTTTCCCTGCTGCTTTAGCTCGGCGAGCCTCTCCTCCAGTTCCTGCTTGATGCTGTCAATGGCCCGCACCAGTTTGTCATAGGAGGTGACGAAGTGCTTGGCGGGGTAAATGTCCACCGAGTCCATCTCGGCGAGCAGCTCACCGGTGAGCGGGTCAATCCGGATAATGCGGTCAATTTCATCGCCGAAGAACTCCACGCGCAGCGCCATCTCTTCATAAGACGGCTGTATCTCCAGGGTATCGCCGCGTACGCGGAACTTGCCCCGGGTAAAGTCAATATCATTGCGCTCGTACTGCATATCCACCAGCTGGCGGAGAAGCTGGCGGCGCTGGTAGGTTTCACCTCGTTTCAGACTGGCGACAAAGCTACGGTATTCCTCAGGCTCACCAAGTCCGTAGATACAGGACACCGAGGCGACGATGAGCACATCGCGGCGCTCAAAGAGGGAACGGGTGGCTGAGTGACGTAGCTTGTCAATCTCATCATTGATGTCCACCTCTTTCTCAATGTAGGTATCGGTGCGGGGGACATAGGCTTCCGGCTGGTAATAATCGTAATAGCTGACGAAGTACTCCACGGCATTGTTGGGGAAGAATTCCTTGAACTCAGAGCACAGCTGTGCCGCCAGAGTCTTGTTGTGGCAGATGACCAGGGTAGGGCGTTTTACCTGCGCCACTACGTTGGCTATGGTGAAGGTTTTGCCGCTGCCGGTAACCCCCAGCAGTGTCTGGTGCTTGTGGTTGCTGGTTAAGCCTGCCACCAGCCCTTCCACCGCCTGGGGCTGGTCACCGGTCATCTTAAAATCAGCGACGATTTCAAAATCGGGCATGGTTAACTCTTAACAGTTTTTCTAAAGACAGTATATACCCTGGGGGTGTGGGGTGGGAATAGAAGAAACCAGTGAATTTATCCTGCCCTCCCTCTCGCCAGCAGAACAATATTCATAATTATGGAGGCAACCGCCACCACTACAACAAGCCATACCCACCAGGGAATGATTTGCTCCGGCTCATATGGCGCGGGCATGTTATCTCCGGATGGAACTGATTTTAGTGGCGCTTCGGGCGCTGGTTCCGGCTGGGCTGGCGGTGGACTTTCCGGTAGTGCCGGTGCCCCGGAGGCGTTATAGGTTACTGTGCCCATGGGCTGGTCCTGAGGGAGGAAGCTGGTGACATCCATCGAGGCAAAGCCGACCTTGACCTTGGCTTCAATGATCCTGCCGATGACGTTGTATTCGCCGGATTCGGCTTGTGCCGGGAATTTAAGGGGTATATTCTGGTTGATTTCAGCAGTTATGTCTTTCTTGGAGGGAAAGGGCTTTATGGTTATGGTATAGCTTGAATTTAGGGTAACTGTGGTACCGCTGGCGGTATGTTCGGCTATAACCAGTGAATTGATGGTAGCCTCACTTACCGATACCGGCAAATCTTGAGTACAGGTGGCGCGTCCGGTGATGGTGGCGTAAAAATCCTCACCTCCGTTGATTTCCTGCTTGTCAAAGGTCACCGGGTCATAGTTGAGCTGAAAGTATTCCTCCAGGTTCTGGGCTGAAGCGGTAGATGTGCCCGTAAGGCAAGAGGCTACCGCCAAAGCTATGGCAAAAACAAGACACCATATAGCCCGCTGCCGGTATGATTTATATTTTACCGATGGCATAATTAGCTCTCTTTACGTCCCCCCAAAATATTGCAGTGCCAGCTTGATTTTATCCTCAAGTGATAAATTCTGGTCCGGGGGCAGGGTGGCGATAGCTTTGGTGGCTTCGGTGGCGGAGTAGCCCAAAGAGGTGAGGGCGGCCAAAACATCAGTGTTCTCCTGGGCGAACTGGGTGGTGGGGGTAACGACCCAGCCGGCGCCTATTTTCTCTTTAAGCTCCAGGACAATCCGGCTGGCTACCTTTTTGCCGATGCCGGGAACCACTGTCAGCAAATCGGCATTGCCGGTGGCGATAGCCATAGTGAGTTGCTCTGTGCTCATTGCGGAAAGCATGGCCAGTGCCAGGCGGGGGCCTAACCCGGAGACGCCGATAAGCGTCTCAAAGAGCCACAGTTCCTCCGCGGAGCTGAAGCCATAAAGGGTAATGCTATCCTCGCGGGGGTGGAGGTGGGTATAGACCTTGACTTCCTCGCCGATGGTTCCCAGCGAGCTCAGGGTGGAGGTGGGCATATATACCTGGAAGCCAATGCCGTTGACGTTAATAATAGACCAGTCACTGCCCAAGGAATCTAATTTACCCTGAAGGCTGGCAATCATTTCGTCTCCTGGCTGGCGAGTAGCCGGTTCAGGTGCATCTCGCGGAGGTGGCAGATAGCCACGGCGAGGGCGTCAGCGGCATCATTGGGCTCGGGTACTTCATCCAGCCCCAGTTGTAATTTGACCATCTCCTGCATCTGCTCCTTGCTGCTGGCTCCGTAACTGGCGACACGCTGCTTTATCTGGGTGGGGGTATATTCATGGGTGGGGAGGCCATTGCCGGCAGCAGCCAGGATAGCTACAGCCTCAGCGCGGCCGATGGCCATTGCCGACTGCACGTTCTTGGAGACGAAGGGCTGCTCAACGGCGATAACCTGGGGGTGGTGGCGGTGTATAATCTCCAGAAGGCCGGAGTAAAGATAGCTAAGACGCTCGGCTATTGAAGAGCGTTGCGGGCTGACCAGGGCGCCGTATTTGACCAGTTCAATATGGTCACCTTCCCCGTCAATGACTCCAAAGCCCATGACCACTGTCCCCGGGTCAAGCCCCAGGATTCTTATTCGGGTGGGGTTAGTATCACCAGCTTGCGCTGCCGGGGAAGATTTGAAAACTCTCAAACCTGCATCTCCTCCGCGCCGGGGGTGGTAAGGGTGGTGCCGGTCAAAAAACAGTCTCAGGCCTGCTGTGCCTGATACTCCTGCAGGACAGAATCGGGGAAGTCAGCGTTACTGAATACGTTCTGTACTTCATCAATATCTTCCAGTTTGTCCATAAGCTTCAATGCCTGCATTGCGGTCTTATCTTCAAGCGGGACCAGTGTTTTGGGCACCATGGATAACTCGGCGGAGGCTATATCCAGGTTATTCTCCTCCAGTTTTGCTCTGACTGATTCCAGGTCTTCCGGTGTGGTGTACACCTCCACAAGATCACCCTCTACCTTGACATCTTCAGCACCGGCGTCAATAGCGGCAAGTTCCAGTTCATCAGTATCGAGGTTTCCTGTCCTCACCGTGACCAAACCCCTCGAGTCAAAAAGCCAGGCAACACAGCCATTTTCTCCCAGACTACCGTTGTTCCGTGTGAAGATATTTCTTACGTCCTGAATGGTGCGGTTGCGGTTATCCGTCAGGGCGTTGACCAGAATCGCCGTGCCGCCGGGCCCGTAGCCTTCAAGGATCATCTCAGTCAGGCTGGCGCCCTCCAGTTCACCGGTGCCGCGCTTGATCGCCCTTTCGATATTATCTTGCGGCATGTTATTATCACGTGCCTTCTGCACGGCAAGGCGCAGCCGGAAATTGGTATCGGGGTTACCGCCGCCTTCACGCGCGGCGATAATGAGCTCGCGGGTCAATTTGGTGAAAAGTTGCCCCCTCCTGGCATCAGCCACTCCCTTTTGATGCTTGATTGACGACCATTTTGAATGTCCTGACATAGCCCTGTCCTCCTTAGCCGCTGGCCTCAACCATTGCTTGCTTAATTCTAACATTTCACCCGCTTCCGGTCAAAGAGGGGGTGGTTTGGCGGGTCAACGTATTTACGGTGATTTCGGGCCGGGAAGGTGCTGATTGGTGACGTGAAATACTCTTTCTCTTACCTATTTGGGGTGGAGGGGTATTGAGTTTCTGGCGTAGTCTTTCCCCCACCTGCTGGCGTGGTCGCGTTTCAGTTTTTGCAGCTTTCTCTGAAATGAGGCTGTGTTAAAACTTTCTGTAGACATGATAATGGCATCTTCTTTATTATCGTGGTAATATCCCTTGCGGAGACCTTTATGGGTAAAGCCATACTTGGAATAGAGGTTCTGGGCAGTAGTATTGGACACGCGTACTTCCAGAGTCATAAAGCCTGCTCTTAATTCTTTAGCCAGTTCCAACGAATAGGTGAGCAGCAGTTCGCCTATACCCCGGCTTTGATACTCACTTCTTACGGCGATATTGGTAAGATGGGACTCATCGGCTACCACCCAGATGCCGGCGAACCCCACGATATAGTCCTGCCGTGGCGCTGGTGATTGGTCAGTGGTGGTACCGCTGCGCCCCAGCCATTGTTTAATCCGGTTGATGAGGGATGAGTTAACTGCTGGCTCTATTTGTGCCGTTTTAGTGGTATCACAGATTACGATATAACGTGTCAGCTTGCTTTCCAGTTCACGCCGGAAATCAGGTGGCGGCCACTGGAAATAAAAGACTTCACGGTCAATCTCTCTGGCCTGCGCTATGTCTTCATTACACATCAGGCGCACGGAATATGTCATAGGGCTTTATCTCCATGAATGATTTGTTGTGGCGTGCGGTCAGGTGTTCATTGTAACATATTTTTATTCTGAAGGTATATCGTCAGTGATTTACGCCTGCTGGCTATCTTTTCGTCAGGTCATTCGTTATACTATATGCACGGGGTAACACCGCTGAGGTTGGCTAAACGCAGTGATGACCCTGAATTAGAGATTAGTCAGCGGGAGTTGTCAGGTGCAGAATGAGGAAAGCCTGGTTCGGCGGGCACAGCAGCACGACCAGACGGCTTTAACTCAAATATATGAGGAGAACTTCGATAAAATTTACCGTTACGTGGTTCTCAAAATGGGTGATAGGATAGAGGCGGAAGATATAACCCAGCAGGTTTTTGTCAACGCCCTCAAGTCTATTTCCTCTTTCAGGTACAAGAAGGGAGTGCCATTTTCCGCCTGGCTGTACCGGATTGCTCATAATCAGGTAGTGGATTACCTGAGAAAGAAATCGAAAAAGGCTACGGCTCCTCTTGATGAGCGTATGGCGGCTGAGGATGGTGACCCGGAGCTTGCCGCTGAACAGAAAATGAGTATCGAGGAGTTAGCGGCAGCAGTCAAGTGTTTGACCAGGGCGCAACAGGAGGTAATTTCACTTCGTTTTACCAGTGAGATGGCTATTTCCGAGGTAGCCAGGATTATGGGTAAAAGTGAGGGAGCTATCAAGGCGTTGCAGCACAGTGCGATAGTGTCACTGCGCAAAGTGATGACAGTAGGATGATACAATGAGGAAGGGAAAGGAATTAGATAACATTCTGGATGAGTGTCTGGAAAGGATACTGGCCGGAGGTGAAACTGTCGAGCAGTGTCTGGCCAGCTATCCCGGGCAGGCAGCCGAGCTTGAGCCGTTGCTGCGGACAGCCGTGATGGCAAAAAAGGCGGCGGATGTCAGGCCCCGTGCTGATTTCAAGGAGAGAGCCCGTTACCAGTACCAGGCGGCAATCCGTGACATGGAGCTCAAGAAGGAGCGCCGCTTCTTCAGCTGGCAGCCACAGTGGGCAACAGTGCTCATTGCCGTGCTGGTGGTGCTGCTGGTTGGTGGGGGAGGCACGGTGGCGGCGTCGCAGGGGAGCCTGCCTGACGAAGCGCTATATCAGGTCAAGTTGACTACCGAGGCGGTGAGGATAGCCCTGACTCCTTCTGACCTGGGCAAGGTGGAACTTTATGTGCGGTTGGCTGATAAGCGGGTGGCTGAGATAGCGGAGATGGTGAATAAGGGTAAGCCAGAGCAGGTGGAGAAAGCCGCGGAACTACTGGATAGCCATCTGGTGGCCATGGTGAGCCTGGCAGGGCCTCCTGCCGAGGAAGGCGTATTCATGGCTCCGGCGGCGCCCGAAGCAGCGGTGCAGGAAGCACCCCTTGCGGAGACTCCGGCGCCACGGGAATTGGCACATCCGGAAGTGGGCAAGGGGCCGTCATTGAGAAAGGGACCGCAAGTAGCCGTTGAGGAAGCAGCTCCGGAAGTATTGGAAGCACCGGAGGTGGGGGAGGGTGGTGGTGATGTTGCTGCTGTTGAAGAAGCTGAGCCTGATCAAAAGGAAAAAATCAAGATAGCTCTGGTAAATCGTGCTTCAGCTAATAAAGAGACTCTGCGGGCATTAATGAGTGAGGCTCCGGACTCGGCCAGGCCGGCACTGCGCCACGTGATTGAGGTTGCCGCCGAAGGTTATCAGCAGGTGCTGGAAGCATTGGAAGAACCCTAGCCTGAAATCAAATTTCAAATATTTTTTAAAAGCCGCCACTAACCTTTTGGCGGCTTTTTCGTTATATAAGTAGCAAGAATTCTAAGGAGGTAAGAAATGAAAAGGAGTTGGCTAGTTGGTGTTAGCGCGGTGGTACTGGTGCTGGCAGTGCTCGGCTTGTCCGGCTGTGGCGCTGGCGGCACAACCCTCGGTGGTGGGGAAGCGAACCTCAGGGTTAACTTGAGCAGCCAGCAGGAAGGTATCTGGGTCAGTGGACAGGGAGAAGTCATGGCGGTTCCTGACCTTGCCACATTGAGGCTGGGCATTGAAGCTCAGGAGGCAAGTGTGGAGGAAGCGCAGACGCAGGCGTCCGAGGCTATGGACAGGGTGATGAATGCCCTGGCCGACAGCGGAGTTGATGAGAAGGACATTCAAACTCAATATTTTAATATTCAGCGGGTGACGCGGTGGAATAACATCAAGGAAGAGGAAGAAGTTATTGGCTACCGTGTCAGCAACATAGTAACTGCCAAGATACGTAACCTGGATGATGTTGGTGATATCATTGATAGGGTTGCCGCCGCCGGAGGTGACCTTACCCGCATAGATAATATCAGCTTTACTGTTGAAGACCCGTCAGTCTATCAGCAGGAGGCCAGGGAAGAGGCGATGGCCGATGCCAGAGCCAAGGCGGAGCAGATGGCTAATCTGGCCGGAATGAAACTGGGTAATCCGACCTATATTTCGGAAAGCACCTATATCCCCTCCCCGATTTACCGCACTGATGTCTATGCCGAAGCCGCACAGGCTGCCGGAGCACCGGCGGTGGAAACGCCGATCAGCCCCGGTGAAATGGAAATAAGGCTGACCGTGCAGGTAGCCTATGAAATGCTTGACTGATATTCGGCCAGCAGGGAAGGCAAATCAGGTGAATGTGGTCAGTGAAGGGAGAAGTAAAAGTAATGTCTAAGAGGATAAAGGTTCTGTTATCAATGTTGCTGGCGGTAGTCCTGTTAACAGTGATTCCGGCAACGGTAGTAATGGCACAGGAGGAGCCTGCACCGGAAACGCAGGTTGAGATGAAGGACCAACTGCTTGCCAGGGTGGCTGATATTCTCGGCCTTACTCCTGACGAATTGGCCGGTGCTTTTGAACAGGCTCGGGATGAGCTGAGAGAGGAAGGTGCTGCGGCGAGAGAGCAGCACTGCCAGGACAGGATTGAGGAGTCACTGGAGAGAGCCCTGGCGGAAGATATTATTACTGAAGAGGAAGCTGACGAGATCAGAGAGTGGCTGGCAAATAGGCCAGAGGCTCTGGAAAAGCTGGGGCGTAATTTCGGGATGAAACGCCACTTCCGGATATGTGGCCCCCAGTGTGAGGAAATAACGGAGAGGATATGGGGACAAGGTGAGCAGATAATGCGGAGGATCAGGGAACACCTGGAGGCGCGAATGGAATGGAGGGAGAGGAAGTTTGACTTAACTCCGGACAGGGAGGCCTGTCCGGATATGTCTTTCTGGCCTCGTGTCCGCACCCAGGGGTGCGCGGTAGGCAGATGATTGCCGTCCCTGAGGGATGGGAGGATCAGCTGCCTCCCTCATGATATTTTCTAATAAATTATATGGGGTTGGGTAGATGATTCAGGGAGCTCCCTCGGTGGGGCTCCCGCTTATTTTTGCCACATGCCGCGGTGGGATTCTCTGGCTACGGTCTCCAGCCACTCCAGGTGTTCCTGGTTTTTTGTGTCCGGGGGATAGGCTTTGGCTTCTGCCAGCCCCAGTATAACCAGCTCGCCGTTAACGAATATTCCTTCAACGTAAACGTAGCGGAGCAGACGGCCGTACTGGTCCGTGTCGGAGACATCTCGCTCCAGTCTTACCTCTTTGCCTTCCACCAGATGGCGGTTAACCTTCCAGGCTTGGTCGCCATAGGGCTCACGGGTCGGATATATTTCCGGTGTATCAATGCCGATGTACCGTACCTCCTGCCCTGTGTCAATAACAATGGTATCGCCGTCAATGACGCGGGTAACTGTGGCTATCTCCGGTGCGGGGCCACAGGCGGTAAGTAAACAGAGGAGTGAGATAACTACCGGGAGCCAGATTTTCTGGCCCATTTTATTTTACCCCCGTATAACGTTCCCACTCACTGTAAATACAGCCGCAGTATTGCTGGCGGTAGAGATCAAGCGGCTTGGTCAGGTGTCGGCTGTCGGAGTAGCGTTTCCTGAGGTCCTGGTAGAGGAATACTCTGCCCATTTCTTTAGCAATCTGATTGCCGGTCTCTTTGAGCAGGTCATGCTGCTGATGTGGGCTGATGAGCAGGGTGGTGGTGAAAGCACTGAAGCCCGTGTTCTGGGCGGTTTCCGCCGTTTGGGATAAGCGTAAATAAAAGCAATGTCGGCAGCGCTCGGACTCGTGTCCGGCCACTCGCCGGAAGTACTCAACAATGTCATAGCCATCAGTTACTGTCAGGGGCAGATTTATCTCTTGTGCCAGGGATTGCATGGACTCCAGGCGTCGCTGGTGCTCCAGGTAGGGGTGAATATTGGGGTTATACCAGAGGGCGCTGACCTCATGCCCCTGCTGGCGCCAGTATTCTACTGTATAGGCGGCGCAGTGGGCACAGCAGCAGTGAATTAAAACTGATTTCATTTTCAGTTAGCTGTCCCAGAGGGTGGGCTGCGGGGGCTTTTCTTTATTGTAGGGGATCCCAAGGTGCTGGTAGGCAAGGGGGGTGGCTAGCCGGCCGCGGGGCGTCCTCTCCAGAAAACCCAGCTGCAGCAGGTAAGGCTCGTAGACATCCATAATCGTATCTGACTCTTCACTGATAGAGGCGGCGATGGTGTCCAGACCCACCGGACCACCGTTAAACTTGTCGATTATGGTGTGCAGCACTTTGTGGTCTATCTCATCCAGACCGATGTTATCAACCTCCAGTTTGGAGAGGGCTTCAGTTGCCACAGCCTGGGTAGCCGTGCCATCTGCCATTACCTGGGCATAGTCTCTGACCCGTCGGAGGAGGCGGTTAGCAACACGGGGTGTTCCCCGAGCGCGGCGGGCTATTTCTCTCAGGCCTTCTTCCTCGGCTTTTACCTGGAGTATGCTGGCAGAGCGCTTCAGTATCTTTTCGATAGCTGCCTGGTCATAAAAGTCGAGCCGGTAGACCGCACCAAAGCGGTCACGGAGGGGTGGACTGAGCAGGGCGAAGCGAGTTGTAGCGCCAATCAGGGTAAAACTTGGCAGGTTCAGCCTCAAGCTGCGGGCGCCAGGCCCCTTGCCGATGATAATATCCAGGGCAAAATCTTCCATGGCGGGATACAGGGTTTCTTCCACGGCGCGGCTGAGGCGGTGGATCTCGTCGATGAAGAGTATATCGTGGCTGTGGAGGTTGGTTAAAATGGCAGCCAGGTCTCCGGTACGTTCTACAGCCGGGCCTGAGGTAACCTTGATATTGACTTCCATCTCGGCGGCGATGATATGAGCCAGAGTGGTCTTGCCGAGTCCGGGAGGGCCATAGAGCAGTGTATGATCCATCGCTTCATCTCTGCCTTTGGCAGCAGCGATAGCTATGCTTACATTTTCCTTAATTCTTTCCTGCCCGACAAAGTCATCAAGGCGGCGGGGCCGCAAGCTGGTATCAAGCGGGGCGTCTTCAGTGCTGGGTTTGCCCGATATGATGCGAGCTATTTTACCTCACCTCTCTTTACGACCAGGTTTCGGTTTGTTCATCATCTAGGTCATCTGCTGGCGAATTTGACGGTTCCGCCGCTTCTTCCTCAGCGAGCATACCGGGTATTTCTTCACCTTTTTCACTTTCAATATCGGTCAGCAAGCCTGGTATTTCTTCATTTTCCTCCGGTGCTGATATTTCTGGTGCCTCTTCGCCTTCCTCGCCAGCGGTTAATTCCGGTGCTTCTTTGGAGACGTTGTAAGCTGGAATGAGCTTGCCGATAATTACGTTTTCCTTGAGACCAATCAGCTTGTCGACACTGCCTTGTACAGCGGCTTCAGTAAGAACCCGGGTAGTTTCCTGGAAGGAAGCAGATGCCAGCCAGCTATAAGTGCTTAGCGAAGCCCTGGTTATACCCAGTAGCACGGTGTGAGCAGTGGCTGGCTCACCACCCTCAGCCAGTACCTTGGCATTGATGTCCTCATACTGGAATCGGTCAACCAGCTCTTCAGGTACCAGCTCAGTGTCGCCTGTGGAATCGATAAGAACCTTGGTTAGTATCTGACGGACAATAACCTCGATATGTTTGTCATTTATGGTTACGCCTTGGGAGCGGTATACCTTCTGTACCTCATCAACCAGGTATTGCTGGGCGGCCTCCTTGCCCAGAATGCGCAATATATCGTGGGGGTTGATTGAGCCGTCGCTTAGTTGCTGACCGGCTTTTACCTGTTGCCCGTTTTCAACTAGGATACCGGCACTGCTGGGTATAGGATATTCACGCATGTCAGTTTCCTCGTAGCTGACGGATATTTGCTTACCTTTTATGGTTACTTCGCCGGAGACACGGGCGATGATGGGCTGGATTTCCTGGGCGGAGACGGCTGATTTCTCCTTGGTCTTGGCGGCTTTGGTATCCGGGGCAGGGGCAGCGATTACAGTGCCTATGTCTGCCCATTGGCCGTTGGTTACTGTAGCCTGCCAGCCGGTAGGTAGTTTGTAGTCATCACGGTAGACTTCCGAGCTGGTGATCTTGATTTTTCTACCTTCCTCGTTCTGGATTACCTCGGCTGTCCCGTCTATTTCTGAGATAATTGCCTGGCCTTTTGGCGTTCTGGCCTCGAAGAGTTCCTCAATCCTGGGTAGACCGCTGGTGATGTCAAGCCCGGCAACGCCACCGGTATGGAAGGTGCGCAGGGTGAGCTGGGTACCGGGCTCGCCGATGCTTTCCGCGGCGATGATACCAACGGCAGTGTTGGGAGCAACCAGATGACCGTGGGCAAGGTCTCTCCCGTAGCAGTACCGGCAGATGCCGCGCCGTGCCTGGCAGGTAAGTGATGACCTGACGTGAGCGCTGGTTATTCCGGCAGTGACAACTTCACTTGCCTTTTGCTCAGTGATTTCTTCGTTGCGGTCGACGATGATTTCGCCAGAGTCAGGGTTGACTATCGGACTGGCTGCCAGCCGCCCCGTAATGCGTTCGTTGAATGGGGGCAATAGCCCCCGTTCTTTTGCTTCGGATATCCAGATACCATCGGTAGTGCCGCAGTCTTCTTCAAGGGTGATAACATCCTGCGCTACATCAATTAAGCGCCGGGTGAGGTAACCGCTATCTGATGTCCGCAGTGCGGTATCAGCCAGGCCCTTGCGGGCACCGTGGGTGGAAATGAAATATTCCAGAACACTGTGGCCTTCACGGAGGCTGGACTTAATGGGGAATTCAATAATTTTACCTGCGGGGTCAGTCATCAGACCCCGCATCCCCGCCATCTGGCGTATCTGGGAAATGTTACCTTTGGCTCCCGATGTTGCCATCATGTAGATGCCGCCGTAGCGGTCAAGAGTCTCGGAGATGGTGTTGGTGATATTGTCAGTGGTTTCCATCCAGACTCCGACGATACCATTATACCGTTCGTCTTCAGTAATCAAGCCGCGGTTATACTGGTTTTCAATAATGGCAATCCTTTCCTCAGCTTGTTCAATCAGCTTGGCTTTGCTCGGGGGGACTTCAATGTCATTCATAGAAACAGTGACCCCTGACTTGGTAGCGTACTGGAAGCCGAGATATTTGATGCTGTCCAGTACCTTGGCGGTGCCTTCTTCGCTTAGTAATTTACAGCAGTCAATGGCGATTTGTTTCAGGATTGATTTATCTATTATCTTATTATGGAAGCCTATCTCCGGAGGCAGGACTTC
>CAYOKF010000011.1:0-15781 GCA_964404475.1 uncultured Dehalococcoidaceae bacterium
CCGGCCTGGCGGTCTCGGTAACTTCCCTGGGTTTGGGAGCTATAACCTCAGGGTGCGTCTCGCGAAACCTTTTCATGCTTTCCTTATGTTCGCGGAAAGAGTCCGCATCTTCACCTTTATTTTCGCAGTAAAAGAAGCCACCGCGGTTTTTGTCCCATATCCATAATATACCCATAATATCTTACCTCCCTGACAACTGTGGTTCTTAACACCATGTTTTGCTTAAAACCATAATCTCTATTCCAAAGTCAGATAAAACTTGGGAGAGGCACTGCCTTCATCGGTACCAGCCGGCAGACAGTAAAAACAGCCTCTATCTATGGTCACCTTGTACTTGGCATATCCCGGCAGATTGAAGCTCACCCGGCCATTACGCATGGTCAAATAAGTGTCAGCAATCAATTCTCCACTGCCATTAACTGCCGGCTCCCACTGGTCAGCGCCAGTCTGGACATAAACACCTACGTTAAGGGTCAAATAGCGGTAGTAATGGCTAAGTTCATCAGTATTGGTGAGATAAAGGGTGGCTACTATGTCGATGGACTCGCCGGAGGTATCAATATAGAAGAGGTCGCCGGCATTGCTGACCCCACCGATGGCATTACCGAAAGCTGTCCACTCTGGCGCTGCCGAAGGCTCGGCAGCCACTATCTGAACCACCTCTCCTCCAACCAGGCCATTGTCGTGCGCGTAAGCTACCGGCCAGGGAGCGAGCAATAATACGGCCATTAAAGGAAATAGATACTTCTTAACCATCTTTGTTTTGCCCTCTTTTATGACCTTGGGGCATGAGCTTCGGTATGTTTCTTTTATAGCTTCCATCTTCTGGTCAAAGCTTATCGTGAGCGTGAGAAATAACACATAAAATATTGGGGGATTCCTGTAAACATCGTGTAAATGTTTTAGCCTTCGGGGGCGGCAACGCCCCCGGGGAGCAGATCGGCCAGTTCCGGCAAAAAGGCGAGGGGTTCAGGCATTACCCGAACCCCTCACTTACGGAACCGTTGCCAAGCCGGGGGAACAGCTATTACAACTAATGTAAATCTCCCTAAAGACGGGCGTCAGCACTTACTCCCAGTAAATGGTTCATGGCGGTGGAATCGTGCTGGAGCACCTCCCTTACCCGTGCTTTTAAAACATCAATATCAAAGGGCTCGGTCAGATAGCTTTCCGTACTCAAGTCCAGCCCTCGTATCTTACCTTCTCCAGCCCCCCAGGTGCTGAGCATCATTACCGGGACCTCAGACCATTGCCGGATACGCAGGCACACTTCAATGCCGTCCAGATTGGGCATCATTATATCCAGAATAACCAGGTCAGGAGATTCCATATCCAGCACCATCTTCAGATCCTCTTCAGTACGCTGGGTACTGGTCATCTGATAACCATTCTCACTAAAGTTTCGCTGGAGGAACCCGAGCATTACAGGGTCGTTGCTGATAACCAGTGTTTTAGTTTTCGCCATCATGTTAATCTCCCTTCCGGCATAGTTATTTTTATGTTCTGACATAAGACTAACACCAGGCCCGTAAACAAAACATAAATGTAAATATCCTTAAAATAAATATCCCGTAAGAATTCAGGATAACGGTAAAGGAAAAGGAGGAGAAAAGAATAAGGCTGCCGACTTCGTCGGCAGCCTTATTGGATACCTTTCAGCATTATTCCGGGCACCATGTTAAGCAGCTACGGCAAGGTGGTAGCCAACGCCGGCGACGGTTTGAATGTACTTCGGATTCTTGTAGTCCGGCTCAATTTTCTTCCGTAACCGCCCGATAAAGACACGCAGGTATTCCTTCTCCGAGCTGTACTCACTCCCCCAGATGCTCTGCAGGAGCATGGTATGAGTCAGAACTTTATTGCTATTTACCGCCAGCTGTTGCAATACCGAATACTCGGTCGGTGTCAGCTTGACTTCCCTGCCGCCGATACTAACAGCCCTCATGGCAAAGTTAATCTCCAGGTCGCCGCAGGTGAAGTTAGATAGAGCTGTAGCGGCGGCGGTATTTTCCGAGTGACGAAGCGCTGTTTTGATTCTGGCTATTAATTCGGCTATCCCGAAGGGCTTGGTAAGATAATCGTCAGCGCCCAGTTCCAGGCACTTAACTTTATCCTTCTCATCGCCCCGCGCGCTGAGTACTATTATCGGCACGCCGGACCACTCACGGATGCGGCGGCATACTTCAACACCATCAATCTTGGGCATCATTAAATCAAGGATTATCAGGTCGGTCGTATCCCTCTCCACCGCCTCCAGTGCCTCCTCACCATCCATGGCAACACTAACTTCATAGCCCCTGGCCTTGAGATTGGTGCTCAGCAACCGGACTATAGCCGGGTCATCATCAACAACAACTATATGTTTCTTGTTCATCAGCCATCACTCCTCTAGCTAGTCGGCAGACTAAAACTGAATTTAGCGCCTTTATCCAATTCGCTCTCCACCCATATTTTGCCACCGTGTGCCTCGATGAGGCTGCGGCAGATAGCCAGTCCCAAACCGGTACCCATGCGGTTTCCCTTCTTCCGATTTCTCACCTGGAAGAAGCGGTCAAATACCTTCTGCTGGAGTTCCGGCGGAATGCCAATACCTTCATCAGCAACACTCACGATGACATCTTTGTGGTTAGCACTGGCCCCGATGGTAACGCGGGCGCCTTCGTCAGAGTACTTCACGGCGTTCTCCACCAGATTGGTAAGCACTTCACTAATACGGCCATCATCAACCATTACCGGCGGCAGATCGCCGGGTATGCTGATTTCAAGTTTGTGGCTTGCCGCCAGGCTATCCAGCCGGCCCTTTACCGACTCTACCACCTGGGCAAGGTTGCGCCTTTCCCTCCTGACTTCCATAGCGCCACTTTCCAGCCGGGACATCATCAGCAAATCCTCCACCAGCCGATTTAGCCTATCAGCATCTTTATCTATGGATTGCAGGAAGTCACGCCAGGTCTGCTCATCGAAACTCACATCCGGCTGCAGGAGGCTATTCGCCGAACCCTTGATAACCGCCAGCGGTGTGCGCAGTTCGTGAGACACATTAGCCAGAAACTCGGTCCGCAAAGCATCCAGTTCCCGCAGCGCCCGGACACTTGAGGCCTCTTCATAGAGCTGTGAGTTCTGTACCGCAATCGCTATCTCCTTACCCACTGCGGTAAGCAACCCGACTTCCTTCTCGGTAAAGCGATGCTTCTCAGAAGTAGCCACGCTAATGACGCCGATACTCTCCCCCACTATCACCAGCGGCACGCCGGCGTATGACTGATAACCTGCCCGTGCCAGAATAGCCAGAGTAGGCTCATTACCGGCTGATACCTCGCTAATTAGAACAGGTTCTGCCTGTTCAAAGACCCTGCCGATAACATCACCATCAACTCTTTGAGCTATCTCGCCGGCAACTTTATTATCCAGACCGCGGTATCCCATAAGCACCAGGCGGCCATTCTCACTAAGGTGAACATAACTGGTGGCAACATCCATTGATTCGGTAACCAGCTGCAGGGCAGCATCTATTATCTGCTGCAGGTCAAGGGATTTTGATACCGCCTGTGACACGTTGAGGAGAATGCTGGTCTCACGGTTGCGCTGTTCCAGTTCCTCCATCAATTGCCTGTTTTCAAAGAGCACCCGCTGCTTTTCCAGCCCCTGCTCAATGACCGAGAGAAGGTGCTCCGGGTCTACAGGCTTCTCCAGATAAGCGAAGGCTCCCCGGTTCAGAGACTGCATGGCATTCTGCACCGAGGAATATCCCGTCAGCATAATGGCGACGATATCCGGATGTATCTCAAGGAGCGTGGAGAGCAGTTCCGTACCGTCAGCATCAGGGAGACTGATATCCAGAATAGCCGCATTATAGAAGTGCTCTCCGGCACTGGATACCGCCTCACCTGCTGAAGGCGCGGTTGCTACTTCATAGCCCTTGGCACCCAGGATACGCCGGATGACCTCTAAAAAATCGAGGTCATCATCGACTACCAATACATTCTCTTTTTCTCTCATTCCGGTATCCTTGGCAATGTGGTTTCTCTCCCAGCTCACCCAGCAAATCCAGCGCTTCAAGCGGGTCAAACGGCTTGTAAAGACAGGTAAAGGCTGATGCCGCCAGTGCCCTATCCACAAGGTCTTTGACCTCCTCGCGATATCCGGTCATCATTATGGTAACAATGCCAGAGTGAATCTGTTTCAACTTAAGGCAGGTCTCCAGGCCGTTCATTAACGGCAACCTAATATCAATAAAGGCAACATGGCAGGCTTTATCTTTAACCATGGCCACTGCCTCTTCACCACTGCTGGCTGCCAGCACTTCATACCCTTTTGACTCAAGCGCACGGGTCATCGTCGCCAGCATATCCTCATCATCATCCACAATGAGCACCGGTTGCTGAACAGCTGCTTCCTTAATCGTGGCTATCATCTTGTCGATACTTATCGGCTTATGGACGACACAGTGGACACCCTCATCCAGCGCCGCCTTAATCAGCTCATCCTCGGAGTAAGCCGTCATCAGAATAACAGTCGCCCCGGGGCTCATCTCTCTGATTTTGCGGAATGCTTCCACGCCATTCATCTCAGGCATGACAATATCCATGAGGATAATGTCAAAATGTTGCGCCTTAAATTTGTCTACCGCAGAAACACCGTTTTCCGCAGTGTCTACTTGAAAGCCCCGCCGCCTTAAAATCATCGAGAAAGTCTCAAGCAGGTCCTGGTTATCATCAACTACGAGTATATTGGCAGTCTCAGCCATGCCACGTCTCCTTTCTACTTTGGTACTTATTTCTGCACAGGTAGCCTTACCGTGAAGGCGGTACCCTTTTTCACCTGGCTGGTTACCTCAATGGTACCGCTATTCTGCTCTACCAGCCTCTTGGTAATAGCCAGGCCAAGGCCAATACCTTTAGGTTTGGTGGTGAAGAGTGGCTCAAATATCTTCTCTAGGTTTTCTTCAGGAATACCGCAGCCATTATCCTCAAAATTAACCCAGGCCAGCCCGTCTTCAACACCGCTGTTTATCTTCAGGTGACCTTTGCCGTTCATGGCCTGTACCGCATTAGAGATAATGTTAGCAAAGGCGCGGCCTACTTGCTCGGCATCGGTTTTGACCTGAGGCGATTCACCATTTAGATCTGCGGTTACCTTCATGCCTTCCGGCACGGTCACCCAGGACAGGCTTTCCTTTACCAGCCCGTTTAAGTCAACCTTTCGCCGCGACGGCGGCTTGATACGGGTAAAGTCCAGCAGGTCGGTAACAATTCTATTAGCTATGTCAACCTGCCGGTCCAGAAGTTTCAGGGTATTCAGTTCCTCTTCATTAGCTGCCTCATTCAGGGTCATATTAAGCAAATAGGCGCAGTTTCTTATCACATTAAGCGGGTTCCGTAATTCATGACCGACACCCGAAGCCAGTTCGCCAACCGCTGCCAGTCTCTCCGAGCGGATCAGCTTCTCCTTGGCTTCCTCCAGGTCCCTGGTCCTCTTTTCTATAATCTCTTCCAGTTGTTCATAATAGCCCTTCAAGGACTGTTCTAATTCTATCTCACGAATGGCACCGCTAATTCTCTTCGCCAGAGTTTTGGTCAGATGGTTTGAATTCTTCAGATAAGGACTGCTCCGGGTAGAATATATTGCCACGCTGCCCGATACCTCACCGCCTACCACCAGATCCTCACTTATGGTACCTTTAACCTCCTCAAAATCAGGGTTCTGGAACACCTCACCCCGGAATACTATCCGGACTTTTGTCTGCTCAGGATATTGCATCGCTTCCGGTATTTGCCGTACAACCGCAGGCAGGAACTCCTCAATGGAACTTCTTTCCTCAGCCGCTTTGCCAATATCGTAGAGGCATTTGAGTTCTCGCACATACCGGCGTTTTTGTTCATCACTGTTCTGCAGCATTGATACTACCGCTCCCACGGCACTGAGGATAACAAAAAAGGCAGTAGGCTTGAAAAGCGCGTTAGGATACGGGTCTATCCATAAGGAATAGGGAACCAATATCAGCGTAGCAATAATGGCAACCACTATTACCGCCCGTATGCCAAGCACATAAGCCGTATAAACCACCGGTGCAAAAAACACCAGAGCATAAAAATCAATTCCATAAAAGTCATGCAGTTTATTGAGCCCGCTCTGGATAGTGGCACCACCGATAAGCCCGGCAATGACCGGCAGGTAGTAAACAAGAGTACAGGCCACCATGATCGTCGTGACACGCCATAAATATGGCCTTATCCCCGTGATTCTTTTATTATTGGTTTTGTTCCTCATCTTCGTTCCCCCTTGTGTCAGGGGAGGCTACCTCACTGACTGAAGCGGCTAATTCCAGACTACTACCGCTTCATACCGGAGACAACCATGATATCCCCCCTATTTTTTGAGAATACTCCCTCATCCTTATTAATTCTCAGGCATCTCAGGCCGCACGATGTGCCCATCTCCTATTAATCACGCCATTCACGCATCATATTTTTTATCTCTTGTGCCTCTTCGAGCAACTCAGCAGCATTGACATCAGATAAGGAGGCAATCAGACCGGTGAGAGGATTATTTTCCTCCTCCTCATAAGTGAAAAAGTCAGCCGTTGCCTCGCTTGCCTCTTCAGCTACCGTCTCACCCTCTTTTTCCTCTTCAACAGCCTCGGTAGCCAGGGCATCCTGGTTTTCTTCCTCAACGGCTGGCTCCGCCTCTACGGGAACCGCTAGCTCGCCTTTTCCCTGATTCGGCTGGGTGAAGAGTCCCTCTACCGAGGCTCCGTCTTCTCCGGAATTCCCGGCAGCAGGGGTGAGATGGACTGACTGCTCATCAGTCTGGTCAGGGCTTCTTGCGGGAATGGCAAGCTGCTGCAACTGAGACTTAGCCTCCTCCAGTTCAGCAGTTCTCTGGTTAACCAGCTCTTCCAGGTTCGCCACCTGGCTAACCAGGGCTTCTTCTGTCTCGGCATCATTAAAGTCAAGCTTGTCATTCTTAACAGCATCTTCTACCTGCTCTGGGAGCTTCCTGGCAAAAGGCTTTTGCAATCTACGTATTCCCGAAAACATTTTTTACCTCCCTGCTTTCAAATTCCCGACGTATTTTTCCCATTCTCCCACCATCTTACTTGAACTGACCATCCCGGTTGGCCTTGGAGAGAATGCCGTAAACTTCATAAAAATCTGTTTTCTTCTGTTCATAAATGCGCTTTAAGATCTCAGCACGTTGCCTTATTATCTTGTATACCTCCCTCCGCTGCTCATGTGGTAAACCGCGCCGGGGAGCTATTTTATATTCAAGCAAATATGAGTTATTGTTACCCCTGAAATTGAAGGTGTCATCTATCGGGTTCCAGTTGAAGACCTCAATAAAGGAAAAGGAGTCCGAAATCGAATCATAGCTGATTATCTCGTTGATGCTGGTGAGGCGCCGGCCCGCCTTGCCATTGGGCAGACGGACCATCTGCGTGATAACCACCACATTGAGGTTATCAACATAGGTCTTGGGCACATTTATAGGATTACCGGTAACACGCTGAATAAGCTTGGATACCGAAGCTGCGTGGAAGGTACTCATGCAGGCGTGGCCGGTTTGCATCGCCTGAAAAGCGATGGCACCCTCCTCACCACGAATCTCACCGACAATAATCAGGTTAGGTCTTTGCCTCAGAGCCGCCTTGAGCAGGTCAAACATGGACACCTCAGAAGAGTCCGAGTCCTTCGCTGACCCGCGGGTACAGCCTCTAATCCAGTTATGGTGAGGAACCTGAACCTCAGGTGTATCCTCAATGCTCACTATCTTAGCCTCAGGTGCAATGAAGGTGGTCAGGGCATTAAGCAAGGTGGTTTTACCGGAAGCGGTTTCTCCTGATACCCAAACATTCATCCCTTCCTGAAGAATGATGGAAAGATAAGCTGCCATCTCATAGTTAATGGCGCCAAACTGGATAAGCTCGATGATGCTTAAGGGAACCTCGGAGAATTTTCTGATGGTGAAGTTGCTGCCTCGCTTGGAGACATCCGTACCGTAGACGATATTAATACGAGAGCCATCCGGCAAAGTGGCATCAACACAGGGCTCGCGAAAAGTTACCGGATGCTTGATACTCTCCGCCAGCTGGATGACGAACTTATCCAGGTCACTATGCTCCTCAAAGCCAATACTGGACCTAAGTCCGCCAAATATCTTATGCTCCACAAAAATATTACCCAGCCCGGAACAGGATATATCCTCGATATTGGAGTCTACTATCATCGGGTCTAAAACTCCCAGCCCTTCCAGTTTACGTCTCAGTAAATAACGCAGGCTCTTGTTCTGAATCGGGGTCAATACTACTTTGTCCTTAGATGATTTACCGTTATTGCCATTATTGCCTTTCTCATCTTTACTGCCGTTATTTCTTTTTTTTGCCGGTATACTCCCGCCACCAGCGCGCACCACAACCAGCTTATCAACAATCGCCATGATAACTTCAAGTCTTTTAGTGGCGTCCGTGATTCCTTCCAGGTCTTCCACATAGTCAGCCAGACGC
Organism: uncultured Dehalococcoidaceae bacterium; assembly: GCA_964404475.1. Lineage (GTDB taxonomy): Bacteria > Chloroflexota > Dehalococcoidia > Dehalococcoidales > RBG-16-60-22 > CAYOKF01. The sequence goes on from CAYOKF010000011.1 coordinate 8,504, forward strand.
TGCTCAAGGTCATCGAGAGAATCATCATAGCCATCAGCCAGGCTTGGCTCCACCGGAATATAGAAATCCCGGACGTCTTCCGGATTATTCAGAATATGAACAAAGACATTATCACTCACCCGGTAAATCAGGTTAGGATTTTTCTTACCCTTCATACTGCGGTCGACCTTCTCGTAGTACTCAGGCAACCCATATTCATCTATCGGAAAGGAACGCAAATACTGCAACAAGTGCAGGTGCTGCTGGCATTGTTCCTTAAGCGGGTCAGCCAGTTTAGGGTAAAGAGGGCATTTTTCTAAATCTAACCCGCATTCCTTCCCGCAATCCTGAGGGCACTGTATTATTTCAAAGGGTAAGCCAGACACATAAACCTCCTAGACTCTTGCCTTAGCAATGGGAATGACCATCATACCCACTTTGGGCTCAATATCAAAACTGACCACATCGCCGGTAGGCCGGTCAGCACCCCGCACTTTAAGGACCTCCATCAGCTTCACCATACGGTCGCCTACCTGCTCCAGTCGCAGCTTGAAGCGCGCATCACACAGGGAACGGGTACGGGAAAGCAGGTCTTCCTCAAAGGCATAAGAATGCGCCACCAGAATAACGGAGCGGTCCTTATCGCATAAATTTTTACACTCGGAAAAGAAGTCGATAATAGACACCGGGTTGCTGTGTGATATCAGCATGGTAATCGAGTCCACGATAATCAATTTGAACTGGGGGGGCAGAGTACTAAAATGGTAGTTAAGTATATGGAACGGTTTCTTGCCGTCCTTTAACATGTTCCGGAAAGTCAGCGGAAATATCCGCAGATGGTCTGCCAGAAAGTGCTCCTGTACGTAAAGATTAAGAGAACCCATCTGGGTAATCAGACTCTTTACGGTATTTTCAGTAGTATAATAGGCTACGGAGGCCTGAGCTGAAGTCAGTGTGCCATAGGTTAAATGCTGGCAGAGCACACTCTTACCGGCATCAGAGTGCCCCTCAATCAGACACAATGAACCTACCGGAATACCCCCCCCGAGCTTCTCGTCCACCTCCGCCACACCGGTAAGGATGACCTCCCTTTTCGCTTGTTCACCTGACATGGTATTTCACCTCACAACTCTAGTTAATTTCTGATGTGCTGGAGGGACGCCCTGATGGGCTCTCTCTATCCACCTCAGGGTCTAAATTAAGGCTAAACTCTCTTTCCTTGCCATCACCGTTGGTAAACACCAGTTTCAGTTTTAATGGCTTTTCTTCCGGCCTGTCCGGCGCCACACTTCCCGCGACTCCGGCCTCCTCAAGCTGCGCCTCTTCTGAGGCGTCATCCCACAACGGCTTGACCACGTGCATCGGGGTATCGCCCCCGGTAAGAATTCCGTGCAGCTCCAGAATCAGCTTGCTCCATATTTCGGCAGTGCTGGCATCCTCCGAGCTTGGCTCGGTTATCTCCACCAGGTGCAGAATCACTTCTTTCAGTTCCGGAGACAGGTGCCCGCTAATGCCATAAACCTCAAGGAAGGAGGCTAACTGTTCCTCACCTATCTCCCTCTTGGCATTGGAGACCCAGCGGATGAGGTTGGAGAGCATGTTAACCCGGGGAGCAGAATAGCTCTCTTCTTCCCTGCCTTTTGGTGCCGCTGTCCACTCCGCCATTTCCTCGCGCTCCGCGGGAACATTACTCCACCCTTCACATCCACCACCATCACTTTTACCAGAAACATAACCATAGCCCGCCGGAGGCTCTAACTGCTCCGCTTCTCCCATTGATACATCACCTGCTGACCCGGCTGATTCAACCTGGCTGGTCACTCCCGCTGGTGAGGCCCTGACCTCTGCCGGAGAATCAGGAACATCCACCGGCGAGCTACCGTCCGGCTCACCAGCCGCCATTGAGCTTTCACCACTACGAGCGCTCCGTGACGGTGGCGGTTCAACGATACTGACATCCGAACTGTGGTTAATTGAACCGGCCATGGTCACCTTTTGCTCGTCTTCTCCGTCAATGTATTTCAGGAATTCGGCATCTCCGGGAGGCGGCAACTTAAAGCTCGTCAGGTAGTCACGGACACTGGCCAGCGTCTCCTTTAACTCCCCCTTGATCAGTTTAAATTCGCTCTCAAGTGCATTAACCCTATCATCAACTGCCATTAATCTATACCCCCTTTCCTGAATCATTTTGCTCAGAAAGCTTATCGACATCCAGGTCTGCCCGAAGCGGCGTTTGCGCTTCCATCAGGCAGATGCGAATGTCAAGAAGAATCTTATTTAGCTCTTCCTTGGTATCCTGAAATTCCTCTTCCAGGGCTTTTATTCTGTCCTCAATTTCCATGTTACCCCCCTTACATTTGAACTGATTGAAATAGCGCTGCCGCCATTGATGGCAACGCCACCAGACTAATACCGGAAATTGCCGCCGTAATTCCCAGATTAAACAGTACTTTATACTTGCTGCCACCATCAGCAAACATGGGAGCAAGCGCATTAGCCACGGTAAATATCAGCACCAGTGGCAGCACCAGCTGATGCATCATCTCCAGACCGGCAAGATTAAAACTGGTGAAGGCACTGATTGATGGCCCGCCTGACAGCGAAGGCATCACTTCTTCCGCCTTGGCCACCATGCCGGCGAAGGTCATAATCACCTCGGTAATGAACACCAACAGCACCACTACCGAGGCATGCATCGCCAGGCAAAGCCAGAGGAAGGGGCCGGCTACCGTCTTACGCCGGGCACGAAGCATGGCTATCTTGTTGGCAAAAAGTGATGCCTGGTATCCGGCCTGGCCTGCCGCGCCACCCAGGTCTATGGCGTCATAGAACATGCCCACGCTCCGGTTGGCCAGCTCACTTCCCGTCTCGTCAATGAATTTTGTCCAGCAGAGCTTGGTCCTGATACCGGCAACCAACCTGGTACGCAGCCGGCTAACCGACTTCCTAAGATGATGTATCGAGTCCAGGTCCAGACGGTTCAGGGCAGCGCCCACCGTGGTTCCCAGGGCAGCGCAGACACCCCCCAGTGACCGTAAAAAGGTGCCAACTTCGGCATCTCTTTTGTTTACATTTTTGTCATCTCTGGTCACGATAAAACCGATGGGAAAAACCACAACGGCAGCAATCAGCAATACCAAGCCCAGATCGGCACCCGTTACCAAGAGAACGATACCGGCCGCCACAGCAATGGGTAAAGCCAGCTTGAGTAGCTTGCGAGCCAGCTTCTGCTCCCGGGTACCGGCCCACTTCAGCACCACGACTTCCCGTGGTGAGGTAATATATATAATCCAGACGCCGAGGGCTGTAGTCGTCATGGAAAGAAACGCCATACCTAAAATAATGGATGTCTCTATTTTCCATATCATTGTCGAGACGATACCGATGATAATAACCAGCACTGCGGAGAGAATAAGGGAAACGTAGGCATCGCTCCACATCTTCATCGCCTCAAGTTTTCTGCCGTATTCATTATCATAACTCTCCGCCAGTGACTCAGCCTCCCTGGCGAGGAAGTCAGCTTCAGGTTCACCGGAGATAAGAGAGCTGGAGAAACGAAGCAGCATACCCTTTACCTCTTCTTCCTCAGCAGCCTCACCCACCAGGCGACAGGCCCGGGCATAATCATATTTCAACCTCTTGGAGGCAAGTTCTATCCGCCTGAAGTATTCCGCCGCCGAACAGGGAAGCTGGGCGGCACGCTCAAATATCTGGCTGCGCGGCACCCCGCCGGCAGCAATAACCGCCATATAGGAAAGCTGATAGAGCAGGTCAAAGCTGATGTAGCTCTTGCTCTTCCCTTTGCCCGCTTTACCGCCACCTTTATTCAGCTTTTGTCTAAGCTTCCCCAGCATTGCTCAACCTTTCTCTGACTACCTCTAAAGAGAATCATTACCATCATTAATTGCTTTAATTTTCAAAGGATATTGAGGCCGGAATACCATTAGGAGTGGAGATGGTGACCAGATTGGTAAAGTCTTTGCTAAGAGACAGTAGCTGTATCTGCATCACCACATCCTCCCCGGGATTTATTATATTCGGCTCAAAGGCTTCAGGCTGTCCATCCAGGTAAATCCCGGTCACCGTCCACTCATGGATCCCCGGAGGGTTACCCGTAGTATAAGGCAGCCAGAGCACATGGTAGCCGCCACCGTCGTCATAATACTGAATAATGACATCCCATTTGTCCAGGCTGGCTACCTTGGTCTGCCCGGTATTGCGCAGCGTCACATCCAGCATATGTTGCCCGTTGTCCCAGCTTGCGTCCTGCGCTGAAAGCTCCGTCCTCATTATCTCTCCGCTGGTATTGCTCATCTCTTCCAGCCCGGCGGTGGTACTATCCACCGAGGTGAGAAACCCCTGAGACATGGTCATACCACCAAAGACAATCAACGCTATACAAATTAAAGAGACAATAGCTGTCTCCATAGTTTTCTCCGTTACATACTGAAGTAATAGTCATCAGATATACCATTAGGTATGATGAACTTGGCAAAATAAGTCCCGGCTCCGGGATCAGCATCATAGGTAATGGTAATTTTAACGGTGGCACTGCTCAGCCACTCGGTATCATTTTCAATCTCGTATTCCCAGCGTGGATAACTGCCGCCGGCATCATCCACGTAGGGAATGCGGGAAAAATCGTCCTCCTGACCAAAAAACAGGTCACTCTCGTCAATATTGACGATCCGCAAACTGCCCACGTTTTTGACCCATAGATAAACAGTTTGACGATCGGACGAATTGGCAGCATGCACGATATTTACGCGGCTTTTCATCCTCTCGTCTATTGTTTCCGCCATACTGACCATAGCCTGGCTAGAACGGTTCACCATTGGATAAACACTGTTGAATACAAATATCATACAAACCACCCCTGCTATGATGAGTAAAGCTGTAGTAACGGCCTTGTCCACTAAAGACCTCCATTATCCATACACAATCACAAATGCTTATCGTAATATCCCCATCTCCACAGCTTCTGACCGTGAGCGCCATCCCCATCAAGGCGCGGGGGTTTGGGGTGAGGGCATTGCACTCCCCCACCCCAGAACCAAACCATCAACACTAATGCATGTTCATTATGGTATCAACATAGGCCGGTGTGGTGCGCTCGATGTTCAACACAGCACCTACAGGCGGCTTCAACTCGATGGTGAAGGTCTTATTGACCGTCAGGTCGGGGTCGAGAGCGTCAAGCAGGTTGCCGCCGCCGGTACCATTGTCACTATTCCCGATAGTAATCTCGAATTTCTCGTTCATCTCCAGCAGGTCGTCATCATCAGAGTCCCCCAGCTTGGTAACGGTCCAGTAGAGATCATTCACTTTCTGATCCTCGTCAATGTAGGAGATTACTACCTTGTTGCTGCTGTCAGCATCGGCCAATCCGTCATTGTCGGTAGTATCCGCGTCCGGCGTGGTGAAATCAATGGGTTCACCAGACAGAACATTGCCCACGGTGAAGCTTACCTGCTTGATGGTGCCACTGGCGCCGGTAGCGTTGGCCGTGGCTACAACCGAGCCTCTCAGCTCAAGTGTGGAGCGGGCTTCCTTTAGCCCGGAGTAGACGGCTTCCTGGCTCTTCTGTGTCGAGAATAAACCGGCCGACAACGCCGTGTAAGCGAAGACCGCAGCCACTACCACGAAGGCAATCAGGATGATGGCTGTTTCCAACCCGGTGATTCCCTTCTGTCCGCGATGCATCTTGAATAACTTCCGCATCATCTTCTTACTTTCCTCCTTTTACTTACTCTGGTACTTCACCTGCCGTCACTAGTGCAGGTTCATGATGGTGTCAATATAGGCCGGCGTGGTGCGCTCGATGTTCAGCACGGCACCGACGGGAGTCTTCACCTCGATGGTGAAGGTCTTGTTGACCGTCAGGTCTGTAGTCAGCGCATCAATCAGGTTGCCTGCTCCGGAGCCGGCGGTGGCACTGCCAATGGTGATCTCAAACTTCTCCTTCGTCTCCAGCAGGTCGTCATCATCAGAGCCACCCAGCTTGGTAACGGTCCAGTAGAGGTCGTTTACCTTCTGGTCCTGGTCAATGTAAGACAAGACCACCTTGTTGCTGCTGCCGCTGGCTGCCGTTCCGGTGGCGTTATCCGCCGTCGGCGCGGTGAAATCAATGGGTTCACCATCAAGAACATTGCCCACGGTGAAGCTTACCTGCTTGATGGTGCCACTGGCGCCGGTAGCGTTGGCCGTGGCTACAACCGAGCCTCTCAGCTCAAGTGTGGAGCGGGCTTCCTTTAGCCCGGAGTAGACGGCTTCCTGGCTCTTCTGTGTCGAGAATAAACCGGCCGACAACGCCGTGTAAGCGAAGACCGCAGCCACTACCACGAAGGCAATCAGGATGATGGCTGTTTCCAACCCGGTGATTCCCTTCTGTCCGCGATGCATCTTGAATAACTTCCGCATCATCTTCTTACTTTCCTCCTTTTACTTACTCTGGTACTTCACCTGCCGTCACTAGTGCAGGTTCATGATGGTGTCAATATAGGCCGGCGTGGTGCGCTCGATGTTCAGCACGGCACCGACGGGAGTCTTCACCTCGATGGTGAAGGTCTTGTTGACCGTCAGGTCTGTAGTCAGCGCATCAATCAGGTTGCCTGCTCCGGAGCCGGCGGTGGCACTGCCAATGGTGATCTCAAACTTCTCCTTCGTCTCCAGCAGGTCGTCATCATCAGAGCCACCCAGCTTGGTAACGGTCCAGTAGAGGTCGTTTACCTTCTGGTCCTGGTCAATGTAAGACAAGACCACCTTGTTGCTGCTGCCGCTGGCTGCCGTTCCGGTGGCGTTATCCGCCGTCGGCGCGGTGAAGTCAAGGGGTTCACCATCAAGAACATTGCCCACGGTGAAGCTTATCTGCTTGATGGTACCGCTGGCGCCGGTAGCGTTGGCTGTGGCCACAACCGCGCCTCTCAGCTCAAGCGTAGAGCGAGCTTCCTTTAGCCCGGAGTAGACGGCTTCCTGGCTCTTCTGCGTCGAGAATAAACCGGCCGACAACGCCGTGTAAGCGAAGACCGCAGCCACTACTACGAAGGCAATCAGGATGATGGCTGTTTCCAGCCCGGTGATTCCCTTCTCACCTTTCCATGTTCGCTTAAAAAGTTTATTTAACATCTATCCTCCTTTTTGCTAATCCTCCTATATAAGAATAGCCTCTTTAAGTAATTGCTTTGTGTGACTTCTGGCATCACCTCCTTTTTATTCCTTATATTCATTATTAATAAACCAGGGGTGTTATTAGCTATTGAGGACAGCATCAGTACAGGTTTACATACTGACTAACCCTGG
>CAYOKF010000012.1:0-15624 GCA_964404475.1 uncultured Dehalococcoidaceae bacterium
GTCCACCGCGTACAGCGTGTTCCCGTCACGGAATCTTCAGGCAGGCTTCATACTTCCACGGCTACTGTTGCCGTGCTGCCCAAGGCGGAAGAGGTGGATATTGATATTAACCCTGACGACCTCAAGACTGACATCTTCCACAGTGGCGGCGCTGGCGGACAGAATGTTAACAAGGTAGCCACTGCCGTTCGCATCACCCATGAGCCCACTGGCATGGTCGTCGTCTGTCAGGATGAACGCTCCCAGTTACAGAACAAAATAAAGGCGATGTCCGTACTGCGAACCCGCCTTCTTGATATCGAGCGACAGAAACAGGAGAGCCAGATAACCTCGGACCGCCGCTCCCAGGTAGGCACCGGCGACCGTGCTGAAAAGATACGAACCTATAACTTCCCCCAGGACCGCATCTCGGACCACCGCATTAGCCTCACCCTGCACAACCTGCCCCGAATTATGGAAGGAGACCTTGACGAGCTGATTGATGCCCTGACTAACACCGATCAGGCCAAACAACTAGAGGCACAACTGGCGTGAACCGCAAACAGGCTCTCCACCAAGCTCAGAAACTGCTCGCCGGTAGTGACATAGAAGATACCCCTATCGAGGCTGAGCTGTTGTTAAGGCACACGTTGCAAATCAGCCGAGCAGAGCTTTACACTGAATTTGAGCTAGAGCTAAACCAGCGGCAGGAAATAACCTACCGGCAACTGCTGGAACGACGTTTAAGCGGTGAACCTTCTGCTTATATCACCGGACACCGTGAATTCTACGGGCTTGATTTCCATGTCAACCCCGCTGTCCTTATTCCCCGTCCGGAAAGCGAACTGCTGGTGGAAAAAGCCATCATTATCACCCGTAATGCCGATATCACCACCATCGCCGATATCGGCACCGGCTGCGGCGCTATTGCCGTTAGCCTGGCAACTCGCCTGCCGGTAACCAGAATCTACGCTACTGACATATCAGCCCCCGCTCTGGAAATCGCACGGCTTAACTGCCAGAAGCACGGAGCCTCCGATAAAGTTCATCTTCTGCATGGCGATATGCTTGACCCCCTGCCCGAACCCGTCGACCTTATTATAGCCAACCTGCCTTACGTTAAATCCTCTGAGCTTCCGCCCACCGGCGAGCCAGCACTGGCGTTAAACGGGGGCGCTAAGGGGTGGGATAAGATAAAGAGGTTCTGCCACCAGATAAACGGCAGACTTCAGCCACAGGGCAGGGTACTGCTGGAGATCGGGCTGGGGCAGGGAAAGGCGTTAAGTGCCTTACTGCGCCGCCTGTTCCCCACCTCCGAGATTGAAATCACCCCGGACCTCAGCGGCATCGAACGTGTATTAAGCCTGCGCTTGACAGCCGACTGACCCTATTGATAAAATATTGCGGATTGAGCCCCCTAATTTCCAGTTTCAGTAGTAACGACCGGAAAAAGGATATATGATGAAACTGATTGTATGTGTTAAGCAGGTAATTGACCCGGAGGCACCACCAGCCAGCTTTAAGATTGACTCTTCTAATAACCAAGCAATGCTACCCGGCGTACCGCCGGTAATTGACCCCTATGGAGAATACGCGGTGGAGGCGGCGTTGCGAGTCAAGGATACTCAGGGCGGCAATATTACCGCAATAAGCCTGGGTGCCAACCTGCTGCGGGAAGTAATCAAGAAACCGCTGGCCATGGGTGCCGATGAGCTTGTCCTCCTTGAGGATGAAACCCTGACTGATGGAGATAGCTGGACAACCGCCTGTGCCCTGGCGGCAGCTATCAAAAAAATAGGCGAGTATGACATTATACTCTGCGGGCGGGAGTCCTCAGATACTAACGCCGGACAGGTAGGCTCCGCCATCGCCGAGCTATTGGGTTTACCCGGTGTCACTCTGGCCAGAAAAATAGAAGTCAGTGACAGCAAAGCGAAAGTAGAGCGAGTGACAGCCGATGGCTATGAGACCATTGAGGTATCCCTGCCGGCAGTAATTACGGTTAGCAACGAGATTGGTGAACCCCGTTACCCCACCATAAAAGGGATTATGGCCGCCAAGAAGAAGGAACCCCTTATCTGGAAGTCAGCCGACCTCGGTCTTGAGCCGTCGCAGGCCGGTGCTGCCGGACGGCGCAGCCAGGTGACCAGGCTTTTCCAGCCGGTTCACGAAGGCAAGTGCGAGATGATAGAGGGGGATACCCCGGAAGAAGCGGCGGTCAGCCTTGCCCAGAAACTCAGAGAAGCCAAGGCAATATAGGGTGTCATTCCGCCAATTTCAACCAGAGGAAGAGTGAAGATGACTGAAAATAAAGGTGTTATGGTCTACTGCGAATCTACCGGGGGCAGGCTTGCCGCCATTGCCACCGAAGGGCTGGGCTGCGGCCGGAAACTGGCTGACGAGATCGGACAGGAACTATCCGCGGTAGTGGCCGGCACCGAGGTAGAAAGCCTGGCTAACCAGGCTATTTCCTTCGGCGCGGATAAGGTATATGTTATTGAAGACCCGCTACTTAAAGACTATCATGCAGATTCTTACCTGGCGGTTATGGAAAAGGTGGTCAAGGAAGCAAAACCACAAATTCTCATTCTGGGACAGACTACCATCGGCCGCGACCTGGCACCAAGGCTGGCTTTCCGTCTGGAGACGGCAGTCACCCTGGACTGCATAGAACTGGCGATTGATGCGGAGTCAAAGCGGCTGTTACAAACCAAACCTGTTTACGGAGGCAATGCCCTGGCCGTTTTCATGAGTGATACTGACCCACAGATAGCTACCATCAGAACCAAGGCAATGACTCCCCTGCCGCCTGACACATCACGAAAGGGTGAAATTATCAAAATCGACGCCGGGCTTGACCCGTCAGCAATCAGAACCAGGGTACTGGACAAGGTTGTCGAAGAAGCTGAGGGTATAAAACTGGAGGATGCTGAGGCTGTCATTGCCGGGGGCAGGGGAATTGGTGGCGCCGAAGGTTTTCAACAACTGGCTGAGCTGGCGCAGTTATTGAAGGGGGCGGTGGGTGCTACCCGCCCACCCTGCGATAATGGGTGGGTGCCAGACACGGTGCAGATAGGACTGACCGGTAAGATTATCGCCCCGGAGCTATATATTGCCGTTGCTATCTCCGGCTCCAGTCAGCACCTCAGCGGCTGCTCAGGCTCCAAGACGGTTGTCGCCATCAACAAGGACGCTGAAGCCAACATCTTCCGGGAAGCCCGCTTTGGCGTTGTTGGCGACTGGAAAAAGGTGCTGCCCGCTTTCACGGAAAAGGTCAAGGAGCTTCTGGCTTCTTAAACACAGGCAGCCTGTATTTGCCATCTGTAACAGCTAAATTTTGATAATGAGCTTAGTTTTCTATAGAATTATTGTTACTGACAAATCAGTCCTATGAGGTGGTGAAACAATGAAAATGTTCAGGTTAATCTGCTGTCTCCTTCTGATGTGCATAATGGCGGCTTTTCCTGCCGGCGCTGTCTTCGCCCAGGAAAATGGAGACTCCGCCGAAGACACGGGAAAGATTGAAACGAACGTCCCCTTCCCTAAAATAGAAGACATTGCCGGTGGCAATTACGAGTTTGAGGTAGAATTCAGGTACATCGGTGAAGAAGCCCTTGACTTCGATCTAGAAGTATCATCACCCCGAGGCTGGGAAACATATATTACCCCAAAATATGAGACGGACACCAAGATTAAATCCATAAATATCAAGCCGTCCACCACCTTTGGTAACGCTGTCAAAGTTGTCGCCAGCGCCCCTTTCTGGCCCCTGCCTGACCCGGGAGAATACCCGATAACTCTGGAAGCATCGGCGGCTAACGTAACCGTCTCCACAACACTCTTTGCGGTAATCACCGCCAAATATTACATGGAATTGACCCCGGTTACCGAGCGCTATAACACTGAAGCCACCGCCGGGAAGGATAATTTCTTCTCGCTAGAAGTCAGCAATCTGGGCACGGGAGCCATCGATAGTATTGAATTTAACTCATCCAAGCCTGAGGGCTGGAGCATAGATTATGTACCGGAAAAGATAGAAGTCCTCGAAGCCTTTGGCAAACAAACCGTAGATATCAATATCAAACCACCCCCCAAGACAGTCGCCGGCGATTATATGATTAGTGTCGGCGCCTCAGGGGAACAGGAGTCAGCTAGAGACATTGATATCAGAGTCACCGTAGAAACCCCGACCATCTGGGGCTGGGTGGGGGTAATCATCATCGTGATTGTCTTTGCTGGACTGGTTGTTATCTTTATGCGCTTTAGTCGGCGGTAAGAATGCAGGAAACACTGGCGATAGAAACCAAAGACCTGACTAAAAACTATGACGGGGTTACGGTGGTTGACCACCTGAACCTGAGCGTCAGAGAAAACGAGATATTCGGCCTGCTCGGCCCCAATGGTGCCGGTAAGACCACCACCATTCTCATGCTACTGGGGCTGACCGAGCCAACCGACGGCAGCGCCCGGGTATGCGGCTTTAATCCTACCCGGGAACCGCTCAAGGTGAAACGCCAGGCAGGCTACCTCCCGGAAAAGCTGGGCTTTTATGACAGCCTGACCCCCGGGGAAAACCTCAGGTTTATTGCTGACCTGAACAACATCAGGGGTACCGAGGCGGATAAACTGGTTGACGAACTGCTGGAGACCTTGGACCTGGCTAAAGACAAAAATCTGGCAGTGGGCAAATTTTCACGCGGCATGAAACAACGCCTGGGCATTGCCGATGTCTTAATCAAGAGACCGAAGCTGGTTTTCCTCGACGAGCCTACCTCCGGCCTCGACCCGAAAGGGATTAACCGGCTGCTGGAGATAATCGCGGAACTACCCCAAAAAGGGACAACGGTGGTGCTATCATCACACCAGCTTTACCAGGTGCAGAAGGTATGTCACAGCATTGGCATCCTGTCCAAGGGTAAAATGGTGATTGAAGGTCCGCTGGACAAGCTTGGTAGAGACGCGCTGGGGGGAGGACGTTATACCATCGAGGTTGAAACTGCACGGCCCAGCCCCCAGCTTGTCGATATTGTCAAAAAAATAGAGGGGGTAATTGACGCCGAAGTCAAGGACAACCTGCTCCGAGTAAGCACCAGCGCAGACCTGCGTGCTGAAATATCGAAGGCGGTGGTAAACAATGACATCCCACTGGTACAGATGAAGGTACAGGAATTCTCCCTGGACGATATTTACATGAAGTATTTCAAGGAAAGCTAAGCAAAAATATGACCGCTATTATCCGTAAAGAACTAGCTGACTATTTTACCGGTATCAGGGTTCCCGTGCTGTTCCTGCTGGTGTTACTGGCCAGCGGTGCGGCCCTCTTTGCTGTCCACCAGGGAATCCGCGGTACGGCTTCCGAAGGGTTTGTTTTTCTGCGGCTGTTTACTACTGCCGGTAATATACTTCCGTCCCTATCCAGCTTTATGGCTCTCTTCTTCGTTCCCCTGGTCGGTATCGCCCTGGGTTTTGATGCCGTTAATAGCGAGCGCTCCGGCGGCACGCTGAGCCGCATCCTGGCCCAGCCGGTTTACCGGGATAGCATTATCAACGGGAAGTTTATTGCGGGAATTTTTACCCTCGGCATCATGGTGGCCACCATTCTTTTGCTGGTTGCCGGATACGGCCTGCGCATGATTGGCGTACCGCCCAACGCCGAGGAAGTCATCAGGATATTTATCTATCTGGCCCTCACGATTATTTATGGTGCCTTCTGGGTAAGCCTGTCAATACTTTTTTCCGTACTTTTCCGCAGAATAGCTGCCTCTCTGCTGGTCACCGTGGCTATCTGGCTGTTCTTCAGCTTCTTTATGCTGATGATTGCGCCTGCCATCGCTAACGGGCTGGCGCCGGTCGTCGGGAACACACAGGCGGAAATTCTCCGCAATGCCGAAATGCAACAGATGATCCTGCGCTTTTCCCCCAACACCCTGTTCGGAGAAGCGGCAACCGTGCTGCTTCATCCGGTGATACTGGAAACGAACATGGGGCTTATCGGCGCACTGGCATCAGGGCAAGCAGCTTACATGATAGACAATCCACTCAACCTCGGCCAGAGCCTGCTCGTCATCTGGCCTCACCTCACCAGTCTGGTCAGTCTCAGCGTTATCTGCTTCGCGATTAGCTACGTCGTCTTTATGAGGCAGGAGGTACGGGCTACTTAAGCGGTCTATTCTTTCTCCGCTGCTTTCTCCGCCACTATCTTCTGAGTAATATGCGCCGGCACCTCCTCATAGTGGCTGAACTTCATGGTATAATTACCTCTACCCTGCGTCATTGACCTGAGGTCAATAGCGTAGCGCTGAACTTCAGCCAGGGGTACCTGCGCCTCGATAATGTTATAATCACCTTCCGGGTTCATACCCTGCACGCGGGCGCGCTTGGTATTCAGGTCACCGATAATGTCACCGGTCAGGTCACCGGGGACAGTTACCTGCAAATTCACTATCGGCTCCAGCAGGATCGGATTGGCCTGGGACAAGCCCTTCTTCAATGCCTGTGCCCCGGCGATTTTGAAGCATATTTCCGAAGAATCAACGGGGTGAAAGCTGCCATCATAGAGAGTGGCTCTTACATCCACAACCGGGTAATGGGCCAGCACACCGTCCATAATCGCCTCGTTGACCCCTTTCTCTACCGCAGGAATATAGTTCTTGGGCACGGAACCACCGACTATCCTCTCGGTAAATTCATTGCCACTGCCACGGGACAGGGGTTCCATCTCCAGCAAAACATGCCCATACTGGCCATGCCCGCCGGTCTGCTTTTTATGTTTATACTCGGCATTGGCTGTTGTCGTAATAGTCTCTTTATACGGGACCTTTGGTATCATCATGTCCACACCCACCCCGAACTTACGCTGCATCTTCTCCGCAGCCACTCCCAACTGAGTCTCACCCATACCATAAAGAATTATCTCTCCGGTGTCCACCTCCCGTTGCATGCGCAGCGTCAGGTCCTCTTCCACCAGCCGGGCCAGAGCTGTACCCAGTTTATCCACGTCAGCCTTGGTCTTGGGATACACCGCCTCACTAAATACAGGTTCAGGGAAAACTACGGGGATGATTTTCACCGGCTTGTCCTGACTGCACAGGGTATCACCGGTGCCGGTCTGACTCAGTTTAGCCACCACCCCGATGTCTCCGGCGCCAATCTGGGGCACCGCCTCCTGATTCTTGCCTCGCATCATATACAACTGGCCTATCCGCTCCACGCTACCCTTGTTGGCATTCCACACCTGGGAATTGCTGGCGATAGCTCCGCTATAGACCCGGAAATAAGTCAGTTTACCGACATATGGGTCAGCGCTGGTCTTGAACACCAGAGCCGCCAGCGCACCGTCCTGACTCGGCTCAATAGCGCCACCTTCGGTAAGCACTTGCCGATCAGCAGATGACGGTAGATAATCACCAATCGCATCCAGCAGCCTGTCCATGCCCACATTCTGCAACGCCGAGCCGGCCAGGATAGGGGTAACACTGCCATTCATTACCGCCTTGCGTAAATTTATTTTAAGCTCTTCCTGCGTGAGCTCTTCACCGCCAAGATACTTCTCGATAAGGCTGTCATCGACCTCGGCTACCGCCTCCACCAGCTTCTCCCGGAAGGAATCCACCTGCGCCTGCATGGCTGAGGGTATATCCGCCTCCTTGGACGGAGAACCGGTATAGGCTTTCATCATCAGCAGGTCAATTACTCCCTCAAAACTAGAGTGAGCGCCGATGGGCAACTGCAACGGCAGGCACCTGGCCCCAAATTTCGCCTGGATATTCTCCACCGCCTGGAAGAAGTTGGCATTCTCACGGTCCATCTTGTTCACGAAGATAAAGCGGGGCAATTTGGCTTCCTCACAATAACCCCACACCTGCTCCGTGCCCACTTCCACTCCGGAGGCGGCACAGACAACAATTATTGCTGATTCGCTAACCCTTATCGCCGCCTTAACCTCACCCACAAAATCGGCATAACCGGGAGCATCAAGGAGATTTACCCGGATATCCCGCCACTGGCAGGGAAGCAGTGAGAGGTTAATGCTTATCTGGCGCTTGATTTCGTCAGGGTCATAATCAGAGGTAGAACTGCCATCATCCACCTTACCCAGCCGGTTGATGGCTTTGGCGGTAAATAGAATTGCCTCGGCAAGTGATGTCTTACCGGCACCAGCGTGAGAGAGTAAAACAGTATTACGAATATTATCCATACCAAACGTCTGCATCTAATCACCTACTCCCTAAATTCTTCAACAATAATTATTATACCCAGAGTTGGCGGAACAGAGCAAGTAATAGACGTAGAAGTGGCGTTTAAGAGAAGGCGGAGCCCCAATTTTACCTGACTTCTTAAGTGTCCGGAGGGCAGTGACGGGCCTGACGGATACTATGGCAGTAATAGCGGTGTAACAAATGTTTCTATAATGGCCGCCGGCACCAGCAGGCCACAGGCAATAGCCAGATATTTCAGGGGCTGCCTTGCCCCGGGGAAAAACTGCTTCCGTCTCTCGCTTGAGAAAAGAGCGAGGATAGCCATGAACCCGAAGCTGAGGGCGGCCGCCTCACCAATAATCAGCGCCGGTATTTCAAAAACGCCGTGGGGCAGCAGCGCCGCCAGTACCAGACCCGCAGAAATCTCCCGGGCTATACTGACCGACAACGCCGAAATCAGCCCGCCGTTTATCAGCAAAGCCAGAGCCGGCATTAAACAGAGCAAGGGACTGAAGGCAAAGCTCAGCAACAGAGCTGACACATTTTTGAAAAAGATAAACACGGCCATGCCCGCGGTAAATGGCTCCAGAATACCGGCGAGTTCCTCAAGCACCGCCATCTCTTCCGAAAGAACATTACCTGTGCCAACCGGGATAAGCAGACCCAATACCAGACCGGTAACGAACAGGCCCAAAGCAATGGCCAGCCACCATCTAAATTTCATCAAAGCAGTGTCTCCCCTACCCCATCTATCACCGGAACCGTACCCGGCAGGTTCACTCTCCCCAGGCGTCCTTGCCAATCAGAGATACGAAGTGGCAACCGCCCAGATTTTGCACGGTTACCCTGTTCTTATGCCTGGTGACCTGGCATAATTCCTGCAAATAGCGCGAGCCTACCGGAATCACCATCCGCCCACCGACGGCTAACTGGGCCACGAGTTCATCGGGTACCCTGGGCGCACCAGCCGTAACTATTATGGCGTCATATGGTGCTTCCGCCGGCCAGCCCAGAGTCTCTTCGGCAATATGCATCTCAATATTGGTATAGCCCAGGGTATCCAGCACCTTCCGGGCACGCTCAGCCAGGGAGGGTAACCGCTCTACCGTAACCACCAGACAGGCCAATTCAGCAAGGATAGCCGCCTGAAAACCGCTGCCGGTACCTATTTCCAGCACCTTCTCCCTGCCGGTAAGTTCCAGAGCCTCGGTCATGAGGGCAATAATAAACGGCTGTGAGATGGTCTGACCCAGGCCGATGTTCAACGGCCTGTCCTCATAAGCCAGGGGGCGGCTCTCAGCGGGGACAAACAGCTCCCGGGGGATACGAGACATCGCCGCCAGCACCCGCTTGTCTTTAATTTCACTACTGAGATACTTGACCAGCCTGGCTCTTTCCGCGGCAAAATCCATAATAACCGCCAGAATAAGGCTAGGATAAAACCCGGGACAGTACGATAAGTACTATGATTATTATCCCAGCCAGAATGCTTATTCTGCGCAGTTCAGCAGCGACGTACGGATACCGGGCTGCACCTGGTTTAGCCAGCGGGGCCGGCTCAGCTGCCGGAGGAGCCGGCGTCTCCACGGGAGTAGCCGTTTCCGGAGCTGGTGCAGCTACCTGCTGCGAAGACATCATCGCCGCGCGCCGTTTGGCTTTGCTTTTCTTGCTGTGAAATTCGCGTCTCTCTTTGCCGTGTCGTGATTTACCTGTCATTCAATACCTCACCGCTGGTAAACAGATTAAATTTACCACCCCAGCCCTTCCTTCATATCCTATCTCTTTGCCCTGGGGTGTGATTTCTCATACGTACGCCGGATATGCTCGGTGGTAAGGTGAGTATAAACCTGCGTAGTCGAGATATTGGCATGACCCAGCAGTTCCTGAACTGCCCTCAAGTCAGCCCCGCCACTAAGCATATGCGTGGCAAAACTATGCCGCAAGGTGTGCGGGCTAATCTTGGTATCCAAACCGGCTGTTCTGGCATACTCCTTCAGCTTCTGCCAGAAGCCCTGCCGGGTCAGCCTTTCACCACGGGCGTTGAGGAAAAGGGCCGCCTCTTGCTTGTTACGGGCCAACTGAAGACGGGGCCCTTCGATATATTCCTTTACTGTCCTGGCTACCTGTTCATAGATAGGAATGATGCGCTCTTTATGCCCCTTGCCAAAACAACGCACGTAATGGTCATCGTCAGTATTGACATCCCCCATATTCAAAGACACCAGCTCACTTATCCTCATGCCGCTGGCATATAATAGTTCCAGCATAGCCCTATCCCTTTTGGCTTCGGCAGTACTCAGCTTGGCCGGCTGTTCCATCAAACGGCGCACCTGCTCTATGGAGATAGGCTTGGGCAACACCTTGCCTATCCCCGGCGAACTCATATTCTCGGTAGGGTCATTTTTGATAACGCCCTCGGCAACCAAAAAAGCAAAGAAAGACCTGGCCGCAGCCACTTTACGCGCTAACGTGGTCGGGACATAGCCCCTCTCCTTGAGGTCAAGCTGATAGCTCAACATGTTCTGCCGGTTAAAATTAGCCCATAACGGCACCTCACCCTGCCTGGCAGCCTCTTTCTCAGCGAAATCAGCCAGACCGTTAAGGTCATTCTGATAGGCAGCTATCGTGTTCTGTGAATAACCCTTCTCTACCGCCAGATAATTTAAAAAGCTCCTGACACCTTCTCTCACCACGCCTCCTCGCAGTTCTAATTAACCTGCAACTTATATTCCCTGTCCATCTGGATATTTTAACACAGCCCCAGAATTATGTAAAGAAGATATGTTAAAATTTTAATAGCCTGCCCTCGTTTGCTGCCAGCCGGTCAATATTGACCGGCACTACGCTGTGTGTTATCCTATCACTTACGCAGCAATTCGAGGTGAGCTTTCTTGAGCACGTTTGAGCGACAATGGCAACGCTGGTTTCCTGAAGATGAAAAACCGGCGCCCCCTGCCCGGCGCCGCGGCATGGCGTCCCGCGTTATCATGGTTCTGGGCGGTCTCTTACTACTGTTCATCCTCCTCAATATTGCCAAGGAGTTCTACACCGAGTGGCTCTGGTTCAGTAGTCTGGGCTACGGCAGTGTTTACACCACCATCGTCAAGACCAAAATCGTTGTCTTCTTCTCAGCGGCTATTATTTTTTGCGTCCTGATTCTGGGAAACCTGTTGCTGGCGACACGCCTGGCACCGAGCAGCACCGCGAGTATCTGGCCCTGGGCAATAATCGGCCGAATACAGCGTGTAGTTAAAATAAATGTTATCCTGGGAACAGTCTTACTCAGCTTGATCTTCGGCCTGGTGGCGCAGGGCAACTGGCTGGTCCTGCTTCGCTTTTTCGACGGGCAGCCCTTTGGCATAACCGACCCCGTCTTCTACCGGGAGATCAGTTATTATGTCTTTTCATTGCCTTTCCTCCACCTGCTGCGAGGCTGGCTACTGGGCGCACTGATAGTCTGCCTGCTCGGGGCCGCCGGGGTGTACCTGCTCAGCTACGCCGTGCAACGGGTAAAGTTCGATTTTGCCCGTCCGGTACTGGTCCACATTGGTGGACTTATCATGGCTATCCTGGGGCTTTTCGCCTGGGGCTACTGGCTGGGCATCTGGGAACTGGTCTTCTCCCAGCGCGGGGTGGTCTTCGGTGCCAGTTACACTGATATGCACGCTCAGCTTCCTGCCCAGTGGCTTCTTTTCGCGGTGGTGCTTATCTGCATGGTTATTATCGTTGCCGCCGTCTGGCGGCGGAAACTCCGCTGGCCCCTTTATGCCGTCGGGGGATGGATTGTGGCGGCTATTATTTTCGGGGCTATCTTTCCCGCCATAGTGCAGCGTTTTCAGGTACAACCCAACGAGCTGGCACGGGAGAGGCCTTACATTGAGTACAATATAGAATTTACCAGAGAAGCCTTTGGCTTAAACCGGATTGAGGAACAATCCTTCACCGCTGAGGAAGCACCCAGCCAGCAGGACCTTGCCGAGAATGAGGTAACCATCAATAATATCCGCCTCTGGGACCCCCGCCCCCTGAAAGACACCTATGAAGAACTCCACGCCATTAGACTCTATTATGACTTCAATGATGTCGACGTTGACCGTTACAACATTAACGGTGATTACCGCCAGGTGATGCTGTCCGCACGGGAGTTAACCCCGGAAAAGCTGGCCGGGGAGGCACAGACCTGGGTCAACCGCCGCTTGCAGTTCACCCACGGCTATGGCCTGGTAATGAGCCCGGTCAATGAGATAACCACCCAGGGACTTCCCGAATTGTGGATAGAGAACATACCCCCCACCGGTTTTTTTGATATCGAACAACCGCAGATATACTTCGGCGAAAAGACCAATGCGTACGTGATTGTCAATACCAAGACCGAGGAATTTGACTACCCCCGCGGTGATGAAAATGTCTATGGCAAATACGAGGGTGAGGGTGGAGTCAGCCTGAACGGTTTCATCCGCCGCTTGTCCTATGCCTGGCAACTCGGTGACCTGAATCTTTTAATCAGCGGCGAGCTAAACCCGGAGAGCCGGGTGCTTTATTACCGTAATATCCAGGAAAGAGTCAACCACCTGGCACCTTTCCTGCAGCTGGACAGTGATCCGTATCTGGTGTTAATGGAGGGTAGGCTGTTCTGGGTACAGGATGCTTATACCACCACTGACCGCTATCCGTATTCCGAGCCGCTTGGCGGGCTGAACTACATTCGTAACAGTGTCAAAGTGGTCATCGATGCTTACCACGGTGACGTTAAATTCTACGTTACGGAACCGGATGATGCCCTGATACAAACCTACCAGGCCATTTTCCCTGACCTCTTTCTGCCCGCAGAGCAAATGTCCGATTCATTAAGAGCGCATATACGTTACCCCGAGGGGATGTTCTCCGTCCAGGCTGCGGTATACCAGAGCTACCATATGCGCGACGCCCGGGTGTTCTATAACCGGGAGGACCTGTGGGCCATACCCAATGAGGTCTACTACGGCAACGAACAGCAAGCAGTAGAGCCCTATTACGTTATCATGCACCTCCCTGACGAAGAGAAGGAGGAATTTCTGCTGATGATTCCCTTCACGCCGGCCACCAAGAATAATGCCATAAGCTGGCTGGCTGCCCGCTGCGACGGAGATAACTACGGCAAGCTGCTTGCCTACCTTTTCCCCAAGGAACGGGTGGTCAAAGGACCCAGCCAGGTGGAGAAAAGAATCTCACAGGATACCGCCATCACCGAGCAGCTTGCATTATGGGGCCGCGGTGGCTCCCGGGTTATCCGCGGCAATTTGTTATTAATTCCCATTGGCGAATCCAATCTCTATGTGGAGCCAGTCTTCCTCCAGGCAGAAGCCGGCGGATTGCCAGAACTGAAGCGGGTTATCGTCGCTATCGGGGAGAAAATAGCCATGGAACCCACACTCAAAGAAAGCATCGCCGCTATCTTTGGCATTGAAGCGCCCCCACCCGCTCTTCCACCCGCCACCCCTGCACCAACCCCAACCACACCTGCGCCCCCGGAACCGGTAACCGCTGAGATAGCCAGCCTCATTGAAGAAGCCCAGCAACACTATGACCTTGCCCAGCAGTATCTCAAAGACGGTAACTGGACAGGCTACGGCGAAGAACTGGAAGCCCTGAAGACCGCACTGAACCGCCTGGCGGAGCTGACCGCTACCGACTGAACAAAAGCCGTTATATCACTATCCTCACTTTCACCCCGGCACCGGTGGCATTTTGCCAACGATAGCCCGGGGAGCGTCACGCCTGTATACCACCAATTACCTATTACTCCTATGACCAAAGGGCTATTGTTCATAGGTAACAAGGTACCTATCATGAAATAGTATCACTCCTATAAATTAGGGGAAGAACCGCCTGAAGAGGCGGAGGGCGAGATATGGCAAAAACGCGTTCGGGACAAACCAATGCCAGTTTACAGAAGCATCTCCTCGAGAGCGAGGCAATGCTCTTAATTCCCGAGGCGATGGCCAGGAAGTACTCGGCAATACCCATCGCCATTGAAGGCAATGCCCTGAGGGTAGCCATGGCCAACCCTTCTGACATATTTGCCCTCGAGGCTTTAGCCAGCCAGACCCAGATGCGCATTGAACCCGAGCCAGCCACCGCCGAGGAAATCCAGGAGGCTATTGACTTCAACTATAAAGCCTATGATGAAATTGAAAAACAGATTTCCAACATTACATTACCCGATGGCAATACTACGGATCAACTCAGGTTAGATACAGCCACCGACGCGCCGGTAGCTCAGGCCCTAAACCTCATCATTGACGAAGCGGTCAAATCCCGTGCTTCGGATGTCCATCTCCAGCCGGAAGAAGATAGACTGCGCGTGCGCTACCGCATTGACGGCACCCTTCAAGACATGTTTTCCCTGCCTGTAGCGTCGGCAACGCAGCTGGTCTCAAGAATTAAAATCCTGGCCAGCATGAATATCGCTGACCACCACCGCCCTCAGGATGGCCAGTTCTCGGTTAAAGCCAAGGGGCGGCTGATTGATGTTCGCGTGGGCACTATCGCCACCGTTCATGGTGAGATGGCGGCATTGCGCCTTCTCGATAAATCACGGGCGACACTAAATCTGACTGACCTTGGCTTTCTCCCCGAAAGCCTGGAAAAGTACGAAAAGATGCTTCAAGTCCCCTACGGCATCATACTGGTTAGCGGCCCCACCGGCGCCGGTAAGACCACCACCCTCTACGCTTCAATTAACTGTCTGGACAGGGTGGGGCGGAACATCATCACCGTTGAAGACCCGGTAGAATACCGCTTCAAGAACATCAACCAGATTCAGGTTAATCCCCGCGCCGGCATTACCTTTGCCAGCGGACTCAGGTCAATACTGCGCCTTGACCCCGATGTGATACTGGTCGGCGAGATACGTGATACTGAGACCGCCAATATTGCCATTCAGTCAGCCCTCACCGGACATCTGGTGCTATCTTCAATCCACGCCAACGATGCCATAGGCGTAGTCCTCCGTCTTACTGATCTGGGTGTTGAACCTTTTCTGGTATCCTCAGCCCTCATCGGAGTCGTCGCGCAGAGAATGGTGCGTACTATCTGCCCTGACTGCGGCTGTATGATTGAGGCTCCCGCAGTAGAGCAGCTGACTTACAATAAAGAAATGAACGAGGAGAAAAGTGAGTTCCTTTACGGCGCTGGTTGCAAGTCCTGCGCCAATACCGGCTATAAAGGAAGAACCGGCATCTTTGAAATCCTGCAATTCAGTGATGAACTCAGGACGCTACTGGTCAAAGGGGCTACCGCCAGTGAGCTGAGAGCCCGGGCACTTGATGAGGGGTTGACGACCCTGCTCAGTGACGGCATGTCCAAGGTAAAGGAGGAAATTACCACTCCGTCTGAAATCCTGCGTAATGCCTACCTGGTAGATTAGTCAATAATAATCTGAGGAGACCTGATGGTTTTTCAGTAC
>CAYOKF010000013.1:0-15468 GCA_964404475.1 uncultured Dehalococcoidaceae bacterium
TTCTGCCATGTTTGATACGCAACTCTACTTTCTGAAGCAGGGCTAAACGAATGCTTGCCGGCGCATGGTAACCCGGGAAGAAACAAGAATTTGCCTACCGAAAGTTCATTATAGCCTATTTCTATTTAAGGGACAAATCCACTTCAGGATGATAACCAACAAATAGAGCCCCCGGCCCGGCTCCGTAGCCCATTACCGGACTGTATTCGCTGATGATAATACCCAGGCAGTTGAAGTGCTGTTTCAACAGTTCACTGAACCGGTCGGCCATTTCCGGGGCGGCGGCATGCATTACCATAAAATATAGAGAGTCTGCCGCCGACCCTGTTTTGATTAAATCGATTAATTTCTGGTAGCCGATTTCACGGTTTCTTACCCGGTCAACAAATTCTAATGCGCCGGCTTCCGTTATCCGGTTGATGGGCTTGATATTGAACAGAGCGGCTAACCGGGAGGCTGTCTTGGACATGCGTCCGGTGCGATAGACGTAGCGCAGGGTGTCCAGCATCATGATGCCCTTCGTCTTTTGCCTGACCCGCTCGGCGATGCTGGTTACCTGCTCCAGGTCCATTCCCTGTGCTGCTGCCTGGGCGGCGGCCAGAACGATTAGCCCCTGGGCTCCGGAAACGGTTTTGCAGTCATAAACTGTCAGCCTGGTCTGTGGCGATTCTTGTTGTAGCATATCTCGGGCCAGGCTGGCTGTTTTGAAAGTGGCGCTTAGTGCTGAAGAAAGGGTTATGTGGAGTATATTCTGCGCACTTTCGCTCAGTTCGCGGTACTCATCGAGGATGTAGCCGGGGCTGAGCGCTGATGTGGAGAATTTATCCGGGTCTTTCTTGATTAATTCATATGCCTCGGTGACACTCAGGGTTACTCCTTCAGTATAGGTCTGGCCGTCATAAAGTATATTGGCGGCAGGGATTACCTTAATCTGATATTGCCCGGCTAAATCGTCGGGGATACCGGCCACACGGTCGGTCATGACTACTACCCTGGACATAGGACACACCTCCTCATCCGGCGTTATTAACGCCTTATTTTAGTAATGCAGGTTGTCATGATATCAGATAGCCTCCATCAACCACGGTTAAACTGCCGGTCATATAGGCGGACAGGTCTGATGCCAGAAACAGGGCTACGCGGGCAATATCATCCGCCCGTCCCATTCTGCCCAGTGCCATGCGTGACATGAAAGCCTTTAGTTCTTTTAGTTGAGATTTTTCCTGCTCTTTTGATTGCGCGTTCACATGTGACCGCACACCCCTTGTCAGGATAGCTCCGGGAGCGATGGCATTGACCCGGATATCGTGCTGCCCCAGCTCCCGGGCCAGGCTCCTGGTCAGCATCAGAACCCCGGCTTTTGAGGCATCGTAGGCGGACATCCCCGTGGACGAGGGGTGGATAGCTTCAATGGAAGCAATGTTGATGATACTGCCGCCCTGCCTTTGTGAAATCATCTCTGAGCTCACATATCGACTGCACAGGAAGGTGCCGGTCAGGTTTATTGATATTACCTGTTCAAAATCAGACGCGGTCATCTGCTCCAGAGGCATGCGGGGGTAGATGCCGGCATTGTTGACCAGTATGTCAAAGCCATCAATTTTGTCCCGGGCGGTATTTACCATGTCTCTTACTTCCTGTTCATGGCTTACATCGCATTTAACAAAGTGGGCATGGTAACCACATTTCTCAAGTTCTTCAACGGCTTGCCGGGCGCTCTCTATATCAGTATCGGCGATGAGTATCGCCGCGCCCGCTTCGGCAAGGCGGTGGCAGATAGCCAGACCGATGCCCATCGCACCGCCGGTAACAATAACCCCTTTCCCGGTAAGGTTAATGAGTTTACCAAGCGGCGGGTTGTTTTTAGATAAGTTCATTGTTGTTGCCCTGAAGCATAAGATATTTGCCGGCAAGTGATACCTAGAACCACTAGGTATTTTAGAACTATAAGCTGACAGTGTCAAGCAGTAATTTTTGCTTAAAAAATACTTAGATGCTAGACTGATAATTAAAGTTATGAGCTATACGGTTACCCGGGAAAGCTTTAATAATCTTACTTCCTGCTGGCGTGATGCAAACAACCGTTTAAGGTGGGGTTCTATCTTTGTTCTTCCTCCCTGGTTGAAGGCGTGGTGGCAGCAATTCGGCGTTGATGCTGAACTGTTTTTAAGCGCTGTCAGGAAAGGAGAAGAGGTTATTGGCGTGGCGCCACTGATGGTGAGAGGTAATCAGGCTTCGTTCATCGGTAGTGAGGATGTCTGTGACTATCTCGACTTTGTGGTTAGCCCCGGCAGTGAGGATGATTTCTTTAATTTTATCCTCGACGACCTGATAAAGAACGGGATCAATAATCTAGACTTGAAGCTGGTGCGCCATGATTCAACGGTGCTGGGGAATCTGGCCGGTATAGCTCAAAGGCGCGGCTATCAGGTTAGCTGTTCCCATGAGGATGTCTCTCTGGAGCTGGATTTGCCGACGACCTGGGAGGCGTACCTGGAGATGTTGAACGCCAAGCAGCGCCATGAGGTGAGGCGTAAACTGCGCAGGCTCGGGGAGATGGGTGAAGTTGATTATCATGTTATACGGGGCGCCGGCGCGGTTAATGATGCTATGGATGATTTCCTCAGGATGTTTTCGGAAAGCCGGGAGGACAAGTTTGCCTTCTTGACCGCACCAATCGAGTCCTTCTTCAGGTCAGTGGTAAATGCCATGGGCCAGGCTGGACTGCTCAGGATGGGTATTTTGAAATTGGGTGACCTGCCTACGGCGATGGTCATGTGTTTTGATTATAATAGCTGCCTTTATCTATATAACAGCGGTTATGACCGGCAATATAATTATTTGAGTGCGGGATTACTGAGTAAAGTCCTCTGCCTCAAGAATAGCCTTGAAGAGGGTAGAAAGAGCTTTAATTTCCTCAAAGGCGATGAGCCCTATAAATACCGCCTGGGGGGGAGAGAAGTGCCCCTTTCCCGGTGCCAGATAACTATTGAGTGACGATGTAGAGGAGAGAACTCTGATGCCGAACGGTCAATTGAGAATTGCCATGCTCAGTGTGCACAGCTGCCCGGTGGGTAACCTGGGAACCAGGGAAACCGGTGGTATGAGTGTTTATGTGCGTGAGGTGGCTCAGGAGCTGGGTAGACGCGGGCATGTTGTCGATATATATACCCGTGTTCATGATCCCAGAGACAGGCAAATTATAGATCTTGGTTGTAAGGCTCGCTTGATTCACCTCACCGCGGGAGGGGATGACGAGCTGAATAAGTTAGCCGTCTACCCATGTCTTCCTGAATTTATAGCTAATCTAGAAGATTTCCAGACGCGCAACGGACTGAATTATGATTTAATATTCAGCCATTACTGGCTTTCCGGCTGTGTGGGGAAATATCTACAGCAGTTATGGCATGTTCCTCACGTTATCATGTTTCACACGCTGGGTGCGGTAAAGAACGCCCTTGGTATCGGCGAAGGCGAATCTGACCTTCGCCTCCAGATGGAAAGGGACCTGGCGCAGAGTTGTGAACGGATTATAGCGCCGACGGAGAGAGAAAAAGAGAACCTCATCCGTTATTACGGAGCTTCGCCGGAAAGAATCGGCGTGGTTCCCTGTGGCGTCAGTTTGGGAAAGTTCCTCCCGATAGATAAGAATATTGCCCGGAAGCAAGCGGGACTGGCGGGTGATAAGATAATCCTTTACGTGGGCAGAATCGAGCCGTTGAAGGGAATCGAACGGTTGGTACGGGCGGTATCTTTTTTGCCGGAGATTCAGGGGTTGAGGCTGGTTATTATCGGTGGAGATGACGGTAACCAGCATGAAATAGCTGAGTTACAGAGACTAGCTAACGACCTTCGTATCCAGGACTCGGTTACCTTTTCCGGTCTGGTCAGGCATGAGCAACTGCCTTACTATTATAACGCAGCCGATGTTTGTGTGGTTCCTTCCTACTACGAAAGCTTCGGGCTAGTGGCCCTGGAATCTCTGGCTTGTGGCACGCCGGTAGTGGCTACTGATGTTGGTGACCTTAAGAACATTATAATTCAGGGAGAGACGGGATATATAGTGACTGGTGATAATCCGCGGTGTCTGGCGGACAAGATTGCCTTATTTATCTATGGAGCAGATGGGGCAACAGCTCCGGCTCTATCCATCCGGGAATCAGTAATCAGGTTTGGCTGGAATAAAATCACCGATGCCGTTCTAAGAGAAATTAGAATGGTGCATGATGACTATCTGGCTCTGGTGGGCTGATCACAGTAAGACGGTTATACTTGGCTTTTCCCTCAAGCCTTCTTCTTGTTCAGAGTATCCCGCCGGGTTCACCGCTCGTTGAATCCCGGAGCGTTGATTGTATCGGCTTTGACAATGTTATACAATCAACGGTTGATAGCCAGGATGGTAAAGGAGGAAAAAGCGTGTTAACCGAGCCGGCTCAGATAATGGTAGTTACGCCGCATCCGGATGATGCTGAATTCGGTGTGGCCGGGACGGTAGTGCGCTGGGTGCGTGAGGGTAAGAGCGTTGTTTATATAGTTTGCACCAGTGGAGAGAAAGGTACCAGTGATACCGGTGTCAAGCCGGAAGAGCTGGCAAAAGTTCGTGAGCGGGAGCAGCTGGCAGCGGCTGATCTGCTGGGAGTGAGAGAAGTCATCTTCCTGCGTTACCCTGACCAGGGGCTTGAGGATACACCGGAATTCAGGAAGGAGATCGTGTGTCTGATACGGAGGTACCGGCCGGAAATAGTGGTCACTGCTGACCCATACCGGCGCTATATCTGGCATCGGGATCATCGCATTGTCGGGCAGGTTACTCTGGACGCCGTTTTCCCCTATGCCCGGGATTTCCTTGCTTACCCCGACTTGCTGGAAGAAGGTCTCCAACCTCATAAAGTGAACGAGATGCTGTTCTGGGCATCTGAAGATTCAAACTACCGCTCTGATATCACGGATACTTTTGATATCAAACTTGCCGCACTCCGTTGTCATCAGAGTCAGGTGGGTAATGACCTGGCTCCAGGCCTGGAGCAGCACTTGCGGCAGCGGTGCCGGGATATGGCCGAGGGGGAGGAGTTTGAGCTGGCGGAGGCTTTTCACCGGGCGAAGATATGGCGCTAGCTTGCTCGTCCGTGGTTTGATTGCTTATTTAACGAAAGTGAGGTTAAAGCGTTGACAATGACTAAAGATGCCAAGGGGGAAGCTACGGTTATCAAAAACGGGGTCTGTGGCATGTGTGATGCACGCTGCCCGACCAGAGTCCATGTCCAGCAGGGCAAGGCGGTAAAGATTGAGATGCTGGAAAAGAGAGTGATTGGCACCTGTCCTCGCTGGAAGGCCCAGCTGGACTTTGTTTACCACCCTGACCGCCTGACTTACCCCTTGAAGCGGACTGGTGAGCGGGGGGAGGGTTCTTTTACGCGGATATCCTGGGATGAGGCTCTGGATACCATTGCTGACAGCTTCCAGAAAATAAAGAGAGACTACGGGGCTGAGTCAGTGGTCTTCTACGTATCATTACCCAAGGAACCCCGGCCTTATCTACATCGCCTGGCTCATGCTTTCGGCTCGCCGAATTATTGCACGGAAAGCAGCAATTGCTCCACTGCCACCTGGCTGGCTTCTTCCTTGAATTTCGGTGATGATTTTGCGGACTTTTTGTCGCCTATGTCACCGGCAGCGGGTAGTAGCCTGGCTAGCAAATGTGGTTTAATCTGGAGTTCGAGCGTGAAGCACTCGTCACCGGTGATGTGGAAGGAACTTCTATCGGCCAGAAAGAAGGGACTCAAGCTCATTGTTGTCGACCCGCGCCGTACCGATATTGCCGTGATGGCTGATATTCATCTCCAGTTGCGGCCGGGTACTGATGGAGCCCTGGCGCTGGGCATGCTCCATGTGATTATAAACGAGGATCTCTATGACCGGGAATTCGTTACGAAGTGGACGGTGGGTTTTGACGACCTGAAAAAGCTGGTCCAGGAATATCCTCCGGAGAAGGTGGAGCAGATTACCCGGGTACCGGCGGATAAGGTCAGAGAGGCGGCGGTACTGTATGCCACGACGAAGCCAGCCAGCATCAGAAGTAGCCCGGGTGCTGTTGTTCATCATGAAAATGGAGTGCAGAACCAGCGGGCAGCCATGCTGCTGGCTGCACTGACTGGCAATTTTGGTATACCGGGTGGTAACTCGGTAGCGCGCAGGGGTAATCGACTTGGTATCCAGACAAGAAATATTACACTTCATGAACGAATAGCTGATTTGCCACCTGGTCTCGGCTCAGACCGCTTCCCGATCTGGATAAAACTGTGTGAAGAGATGCAATCCAATGTACTGGCCGGCCGTATTGAAAGTGGTGTTCCATATCCGATAAAGGCTCTTCTGGCAGCTGGCCTGAACTTGACTTTCTTCCCGGATTTCAAGCGGGTAACCGGAAATCTCCAGAAGCTGGACATGATCGCGGCTATTGACTACTTTCATAATACGGGTACACAGATTGCTGATATCGTTCTTCCGATAGCCTCATGGCTGGAGCGCCCGATACTGGTGGGCAGGCCGGGTGAATACATAAGGTTGTTAGAGCCAGCCATTGAACCCGTTGGAGAATGCTGGTGGGAATGGAAAATTTATGCCGAACTGGCCAGGAGACTTGGCTTCGGTCATGAATTCTGGGATGGTGACTTTCAGAAGTGCTTCGACTGTGTGCTTGAGCCATCAGGCATAACATATGCCGACTTGCAGCAGCACCCCGAAGGAATAAAGACTGACCCACCGGACAGATCGCCTAAAGCCTATGAGAAGACGGGTTTTGCCACGCCATCAGGTAAGGTGGAAATCTCCTCTTCCATCCTGGCGCAACATGGCCATGACCCTCTTCCCGTATACAAGGAGCCGGCGGAAAGTCCGTTAAGCCGGCCTGATTTAACAGAGTCTTTCCCGCTGGTGTTAACTACGGGGGCGCGGACAGTATATTACACTCATTCCCAGTACCGCCAGATACGCCGGTTACGCAGGGCGGTACCAGACCCGCTTATAGAGATTAATCCGGCTGATGCCAGTCCGCGTGGTATTGAGTCGGGAGACATGGTCAGAGTCAGTTCATTACGGGGCAGCGCGAAAGTGAAGGCAAAGGTTACCGATAATATACTGCCCGGAGTGGTGCATGTGATGCACCACTGGCCTGATGAGGCTAATGTTAATAATCTCAGCAGTGACCAGAACCTTGACCCAATCTCAGGGTTTGCTCCGTTTAAATCACAGCTCTGTCAGGTTGTCAAGGATTGATGGGGTAACCTGGCTCTTTACTGGCTTGATGGAGGCGGGGTGGAGAAGAAGAACGCGGTTTACCTGTTAGGGGGTGCTAGCTCTTGTCCTTTCGTTATTGACAACGACAGTAGCCTGGGGTGTAATAAAGGTCAATATTAGAAAGGAGGATTGGCAAAATGCGAACTCCAGCACGTTTCGTCGTTGACACTCACAGCCATATAACCACTCTGTACCAGCCGGCAGGGGAAAAAAGCCTGGAACTGGCCCGTCAAGGGCTCTGGAACGGGCTGAATGGGGAGGTGGAGCCCTTTGACAACTCACCACTTTGCCTTTATGACATGGAGCGCTACGGCATTGACATGTGCATGCTGAAGCCAAGCATGGTCGGTACCACCAACGAAGCACAGGCGGCTCTGGTAGATAAGTATCCCGATAAGTTCCGAGCCTTTTGTGCCGACCAGAAATTAAAGCTCAAGGTCTGGCGCGAGGAGGCGAAGTGGACACTGGATGATGCTGCTGGCGAGGTTGAAGCGGCGCTCAAGACAGGCAAGTTCATTGGCATTGGCGAGTTTGTCCCCGGCCAAAGGAAAACCTGTAAGAGCTTCGATGAGCGCCTGAACGAGTACCGTACCTTCGCCGAACTGGCCAAGAAGTATGGCGTGAGCATTGATTTCCATGACTTCGATGGGCATTACTTTGACCCGTACCAGCTCATCAGCACCATCGCCATGGAGTTTCCCGATGTGCCCGTTATCTTCTGCCACTCCGGCTACTCGATAGGGGCCTATGTGTATGGGGTTGATATTATCCGTAAGGCGTGCGGGGTTGCCGGGCGCGGCAATAATGTCTATCTGGAGACCGGTAACTGGCCCGCCGAGTTCTTTGAGATTGCCATTAAAGACCCCAATGTCGGCGTGCCCCAGTTAATCTGGGGCGGTGACTATGGTCATGTTCCCCAGTACATCATGTCCAATCCAGAGAGAGTACCCTCGAGCTTCGCCACGGTGATGAAGCGTTTTCCCAAGGTACCGTATTACCATATTGACTGGTGGGGCTGGGCTCTTCACCAGATTGACAAGATTAGAGATTACATAACTCAGGATGAGATAAACCTTATCCTGGGTGGAAATGCTGCCAGGATATGGAGACTGCCGGTTCCTTATGAGCGTATGTTCATGTCGGGTCGACCTGATATCTGGGGTGTGGACTGGGGGAGTTCAGTGCCTTTTATCCCCAGGGAACAGGTCATTAATCCGGATAGTTGACACCAGACAGAAATTGCGGGTGAAAGAGAGGCCGTGGTACAGCGCCCGGATGTGCTGAATTGTAAAGTAGAGGAGTCATAAATGCCAAAATACGGTTTGCTGATCGACTATGAATTTTGCGTTGGTTGTCATGTCTGTGAACTTGCCTGCAAGCAGGAGCACCAGCGGCCTGAGGGGGAGTATGGCATCTACGTCAATGAGATCAAACCGGAAGTGAGCGGAGGCAGGCTATATTACTTCCCCTTTCCTACCGATAACTGTAACCTGTGCGGTAAACGCATCGCCAGAGGTCTGCAACCAGCCTGCGTGCATAACTGCTGGGCAGGCGTGATGAAATTCGGGAAGATTGAAGAACTTGCCCAATACCAGAAGGAAAAGGCCAGGACAGTACTCTGGGCGCCGCATTGAAGTCAAAAGCCTGAACAGGCATATTAATGCCACCTGGTCAGGCTTAATCCGCCTCCAGGGGGGTTACTCTATATCGAGAAGCCTGGCGATGTTGCCTCCCAGTATCAGGTCTCTTTCCCGGTCATGTATCGGCAGCTTTTCTATCACCTCAAGGTCGTACTTGTAGTGGTCAGGATAGCAAGTCGGCGGTTTGCTACCATAGGAGGGATAGGCTTTCCCCTGGTAATAGTAGCGTCCGAATGGTGCCGGCGTATCGGTGCCGAAGATTAGCTTCTCCGGTCCAATCGCCGGGTCAACTGCCGCCTTTTCCACTACCTCGTAGGGGGCTGAACTCGTCTCCAGATAGACATTTTCATGCCGGGCAGCTACCAGAAGTGCCATATCGGCATAAGACCCGAAGTAGAAGAAGCCCTGGACACCAATATGCCCGATGATAATAGGCACATCGGGATACTCGGTGGCGATGTCATCAATGAAGGCGGGGTTGCAAAACCATAGCGCCCTTTGCGCGCACCATCCCTCTTTACCGTTGCCTCTCGTGCGGGGTGAACGGTGAAGGTAAGGAGCTATCCCGGTGTGAAAGTGTGCCACGGCGTTATGCTCTGCGAGAACATCCATTATCGGGCGGTATCTGGCCCAAAGTTCCGGCCAGGTTTCCATTCCCGAAGCCCCCATCAAAGCCCACTCGCCGACGCCCTTTACCTGGGGTATCTTAAGGTAGGATTCTATCTCTCTGGCAGCATCTTCAGGATTAAATTCGTAGGGGGTGGGTGGTGTGGAAAACCCAACCATTACCGCCGGAAATTTATCAGGGTCTTCCTGGGCGACCTTGATAATTTTTTCATTCTCATCGGGCAGGATGGATATACCCTGTGAAATCAGGCCTATCGCCTGATCAACACTGTATTTATCCATAAACTTTAGAATTGTTTCCACTCGTTCAGCCTCGACCTGCTTTTGTAGCATCAGCCTTTCCATCTCGGTGTAGTCTGCAGTGCTCTCAATGGCTGGTCCGGCTGGGTGGGTATGGGCATCGATAATAGTGCTGCTTTTCATAATATTAACCTTTCTTTAACGTTTAAAATAGTAGTTGGTGGCTCACGGGCTGGAATGGCGTGCGTAGTTCTCCTCATAAGTAGGGGCGTTGGGTGGCAACAGCCAGTAGTCGAACGGTAGCTCGGCTATCTTAATCTCACCATTCTCCAGCCGGGTGGTGACAAACTTGTTCCACTCCGGCGGGTCTACCTCGGGGTAATCGAGACGCCAGAAGTCCAGGTAGGCGCTGCTTGCCTTCCTCGCCAGAGAAGCATGGAAAATCATTTCGCCCACGGTGATGCGCGTCAGGCAGTCCAGAGTGCGCATTAGCTCATGCGGGTTCCTGACGTAAGTTCTGGAGGCTTCACTCTCCCTGATGCTGTCCAGCCATTTCAGCCCTATCTTGAGTGTTTCCTCGCTCTTATATTCGCCACAGTAGTCCTGCATGATTCTGCATGTACCGGCTTGAAGTTCCTTCCAGCTGACATCACCCTTTTGCTGTAGCGGGGCATAGACACGGTTTTTTTCTCTCTCCACCTGTTTCCTGTCGATAACGGGCTCGCTGGCGGTTGTTACATAGGCGGCTGTTTTTCTCCCCGCATATCTGCCGGTAGCCGCTGCCTGGGCATGGTCACCGCCAGACGCTGTTTGCGTACCTGCGGCGTACAAACCTTCTAAACTGCTCTTGAGGTCCCAGTCGATTATCACAGCTCCACCGCTGCAAAAGGCAACCTCGCGCCACTGGGGCGCTCCCATTCTGCCCATCCCAAAGCTACCGGGAGACTGGAGCATATCACGGTCAGGGTCAAACCCGGCTCTGGTATAGACGTCATATATAGGAATGCGGGTCTTGCCTTCGTTGGCTACCATGAGGCCAAATATTGCCCTTCGCTCGTGTTCAGGCATGCCGGGTAGATCGGCATATAACGGGAGAACAAACTCGCCTTTTCTGATGCGCTCTGGCAGGTCAGGAATGAGGTTTGGGCCACGGAGTTCATAGGGGATATTGGGTCCATGGATAATCAACCTTTGTCCGGGCGCCAGCCGGTACCGCTCCTCTACCGTTTTCAACACTCTCCCGTCCCGGTCAACCCACGGAATTTCTTTCCCGTTGGCATCAACCATAGTACAGGCATACCAGGTATTGCCGGCATTGCCGATGCCATAGCGTGGGTGGCTGAAGGGCCCCCCTCCCATTGCTCCACCCCCGCTTCTCTCCATCAGAGCGCACTCGGCTCCAGCCTGCCAGGCCATAGCACAGCCGTCACCGGCATTGTTGGGGTCACCGTAGTTGTGGGCAAACCCCTGAAGTTCCGTTGAGAATATCCAGAGACCGGAGGGCGAGCCGGTAGTCATCACGGTGGCTTTTGTCTTGAAGATATAGAACTCGCCGGTGCGCGTGTTCACGCCGGTGGCGCCTACTACCCGGGCGCCCTGTTTTCCCCCCTCAGTAAGCAGGCTGGTGGCCATGACACGGTCATAGATGGGCACCCTGAGCCGTTTCAGTTCGTTATAGAGAGCGACCTTGATTTGTGCCCCGCCCCGGACACGTACAATGTGTTTATTATCGTAGTCGTAAGCGAACATTATCCTGGTCTCATCGTCTCTGAACTCGGCGCCCTTGAATTCGTCATCCTCGTCCCGGAACCTTATTCCCATTTTCTCCATATCAAGGAGCGTGTCCCAGCTCTCCTTGCACAGGATATAACAGCTTAATCCGTTGCCGTATTCACGGGTGGAATAACCGCCAAACGCTTTGACCTGCTCCATCATCTCTTCGGGGGTAACCCTGGAACAGGGGTTAGTACAGGCAGCGTGCCAGTGGTCAACCCCGGCCCCTCCGGAGCCGCTTTTTATCGTGGCTCCTTTTTCGACAACGACAACCTTTCTCCCCCTCCTGGCGGCGGCTATCGCGGCGTGGCAGCCAGCGATACCACCTCCTAGAATCAGGACATCGGCGGTAACTTCATTTTCCTTGCCATAGTTAACCGGGTACGGCCATTTCAGTGAGTGTTTATCCATTGTTTGCCTCCCGGGTTTGCTCGGGCAACTCGCTGCGGTTGAAGCGCCTACCTGAAGCCTAAATATCTAAGCAGGCATGAATTTCCTGGACTATGAATATTTTCCACCACTACCGGTTGAATGTCAATAGTCAGGCTGCAAGGTTGGCAAACCGGGCAAAACCAGCTAGTATGTAAATAGAATGACTGGCTTTGGAAATGGCGGGGAAGACACCGTGAAGATGTTGGATGAGGCAACGAGAAAAAAAGTCCTGGCAGTACAGAAGAACGAGCTCACCGAGCACTTTATTTACGGTAAGCTGGCCGGGTCAATAAAAGACCCGCGTAATAAAGAGACTCTGCAACGTATTGCCGGGGATGAGCTTGACCATCATAATATCTGGAAGCAATATTCTGGTACCGAGGCGGCGCCGGGTAAAGTCAAGATATGGGTATATTATCTGGTATCAATAATATTCGGTATAACGTTTGGTATAAAGCTGATGGAGGAGGGAGAAGAGCAGGCCCAGAAGACTTACGGAGCACTTGCCAAGGTTGTGCCGGTAGCGGCAAGTATTGCCGAAGATGAACACCGACATGAAAAGCAACTCATCAGCTTGATTGATGAAGAACGGCTTAGGTACTCAGGTGACATGGTCCGGGGTTTGAATGTGGCACTTGTCGAGCTCACTGGTCTGGTTGCCGGTCTTACTCTGGCTCTTCAGAATATTCGCTTGATTGTGACTGCCGGACTGATTGCCGGTATTACCATGTCCCTATCCGTGGCGGGCACGGAATATCTGGCAACAAAGTCGGCCGGGGGTAGTCGCAGCCCCTTGAAGGCTGTCGTCTATGCGGGTATCACCAATGTTATTACGGTACTGTTTCTAATATTCCCTTATCTAATCTTCACCAATATTTACCTGGCTCTTGGTTTAATGATGGTTAATGCCGTTATAGTTATCTTTCTGTTTTCCTTTTATATTTCGGTAGCCAGAGAGATTCCATTCCGTAAGCGGTTTCCGGAGATGTTGCTCGTCAGTCTTGGGGTTGCGGCTTTGGCTTTCGGAATAGGATATCTGGCCAGGATATTTTTACATGTAGAGGTATAGAGGCGGGTCACTATTTAGCCTGATTGTCTTTACGGTATGTCTGTATCTATTCAGTTTCTCTTCTTCCGGTACACCTTTATGCGTGGGGAGCATTCTATACCGGCAGTGACCGCATCGAAGGTACTTTCGTCAACAGAGAGCAGTTTGTTCCAGTTGGCTCCTCTTCTCAGTACGGGGTTAGACTGTATAGTGCCCAGACCACCACAGCCGGGCATGCCCACGGCGTCAGGGTGTAACAGCTCCGTCACCCGCAGATTACCTTCGGTCTTGCCGTAGCGTGACTCGACGACGACGGTATCTCCGTCTTTGAGGTTTTTCTTCCTGGCCGTAGCTGAGTTCATGTAGATACCGCTTTCAAACGGGTCATCGTCCGTGAGTTCAACCAGCCAGGGATTGGCTAACACGTTGGCACTGTCATTCGAAAAATAAGGCGTTCTCCAGTTGATTACCCACAGGTCGTATTCTTCCGGGGCGCGGAATTCCGAGTTTTCCACCCAGTGGGGTATCGGGCGGTAGAGGTCAAAGATATAATCCATATCCTCAATGCCGGGGAAGGAGAGATGGTGTTTCTCCAGGTTAGCGCGCAGTTCATCACCCACATCCTTCAGGTGCTGGAAATAGAACGGGTGTCTGGTCATATTATCGGGGTGATAGCAATAGCTGTAAAACTCCTTTTCCGTCCCCCGGCTGGTAAAAGCTCCAACCTTCTTCAGTTCCTCAATACCGCGGCCATCGCCGCGTTTCCAGCTCTTGAGCTGACGGTCGGATATTTCTTCAAGGGTATGCCTATTATCGAGTTCCAGCTTGGTTGCCTCGTTTAAAGAAAAGCCGTCATCATGGATAATGGGGTCACTCATCCGGTTAAAACAATCGTAGAGTCCGCCTTCTCCATACAGAATGCCGATTCTTTCTGCCAGTTCCTGGAAGAGGTCATCCATGTGCATCGTGTTGAAGACGGCGGGAGCGGGCTGACGGATATACGCCTGCCGTAGTCCGCATGCTTCTTTGTTTGTGTTTTGCATATAAGGTTTTAATACTTTGACCAGGTGTCTTTCCAGGGCGCAGTGCTCCGGAAGCACGACATCGGACATGATCGCGGTTTCATCCATGTGGTAAGCGCAGGAAACGATAAACGGTATTTTTTTAAAGGCCTCCACGTAGAGGTGAGGCTGAGCCGTCTTCCTGATGGGGTTGCCGCCTGAGGTCATCCAGGCTTCCACCCTGTAGTCATGGTGATACTTTTCCGGTTCAAGGATAGCCTTGGCTGTCAGGTGTGGCCCGGTGTGCTTGTTCGGGTAGAATTCAGAGCCGTCAATATGGTCCGGCGGGAATTTAAAGGGTACCGGTATTGCCTCACTAATCGGATTGACCACTCCGTCTTTATTCGGCGTAAGTATGGGGCCCCTACGTCCGTTTGCTGCGATTCCCCCGGGGACTTCAATATTGCCGAGCAGCATGTTGATCATTTTACCGGTAAGGTCAGCATACGTGCCGCCCCTGTGGTTATTAATGGCCCGGTTGGTACTTATTGAAGACGGGCGTAAGGGGAAGGTGAAGCCGTCAATCTCAATGGTGCTGCTGATGTGTGCGTAGTCAATGAGTTCCCGCGCGATACGCCTGGTGGTTTTCGCCGGCACGGTAGTGATTCCCTCCGCCCATTCCGGCGTATAGTTGGCGAACTCCTCTTTAATAAGGCTGAAAGCCGTATGGCAGTCAGTGCCGTTCACCGTGTAGGCGCCCTCAAGGGCGATATCCTCAAAATCAGCGTCAAAGGTTTTGGCACAGTCGGCCACGGAGTCCCACATCACCGGCTTCCCGGTGGCGGGGTCTCTATAGTAATTACCATCCGGGCTAATCAAATAGGGAGCATTGGTGCGGTTTTTCATGAACCATACGTCAAACTTGAGTCCTTCATGCATGATGACGTGAGCCAGTGCCAGCATGAAAGCGTAGTCTGAGCCCGGGCGAATGGGAACCCACTCGCCTTTGGAGGCTTCAGGCGAGCTGCGGGGGTCAACGACAACCAGCTTCATACCGCGGGCGATGGCTGTGGCAAACCGGCGTGTCGCCCCTACAGAAGCAAAATTGGGGCCGAGCGTATTCCCCAGGTTCAGTGAGTATTGGCAGTACTCTGAGTCAACAACGGCTGCTGGCATGGCAGCATGTACCAGGCAGGAGGCATAGTGAACAGTGCAAAGCGGACCGCGGGAGGCTATCAAATTGGGCGTGCCAAAGGCCTGGCAGAAGGGGCGTCTTAGAATGCTTTCTTCATTTCCCTCCCCCTCACATACCACCAGACCCCTGGGGTCTTTGTCTCTGACCTGTTTGAGGCGCTCTGCCACTATGTCCAGTGCCTCGTCCCAGCTTACTTCCTTCCACATGGGGTCAACA
>CAYOKF010000014.1:0-7701 GCA_964404475.1 uncultured Dehalococcoidaceae bacterium
GTCAGATAACGGCGGTTAACCCCCACCCCAACGCCGACCGCCTCCGCCTGACCACGGTGGACCTTGGTACTGAACAGGAGACCGTAGTCTGCGGCGCCCCCAACCTCAATGTCGGTGATAAGATTGCCTTTGCCCGTGTGGGCGCTCAGCTTATTGACCCTTATAAAGGCGGCGTCACACGCCTGACATCCGCCAAGATTCGCGGCGTTGTCTCCAGCGGTATGGTCTGCTCGGAAAAGGAACTGGGCATCTCGGAGAGCCACGAAGGCATCATGGTGTTATCGCCGGAACTTCCGGTGGGCGCCCCGCTGTCCGACCACCTGGGGGAGGTCATCTTTGACCTGGATATCACCCCTAACCGCCCCGACTGCCTCTCAGTAACCGGCATCGCCCGGGAAGTGGCTGCCCTCACCGCCCGGAGAACACATATCCCGGAAATCAGCTACAAGGAAGCCGGGCTGCCCATAGAGCAGCAGATTTCCGTGGAAATCGCTGACCCCGGCCTGTGCTCCCGCTACTGCGCCAGCTTGATCACCGGCGTTAAGATAACCGATTCCCCCGGCTGGATGCAGAAAAGGTTAACCGCCTGCGGTATGCGCCCTATCAATAACATCGTTGACATCACCAATTACGTGATGATGGAATACGGACAGCCTCTGCACGCTTTCGACTACGAGAAAATCAGGGACAAGAGAATCATTGTTCGCCGTGCCGAAAGCGGTGAAGTTATCGTAAGCCTGGACGGGATAGAAAGAAACCTGACCGCTGACATGCTGGTCATTGCCGATGCCGAACGAGCAGTGGCTATCGGCGGGGTGATGGGCGGAGCCAACAGCGAGGTAACCGAAGATACGACATCAATATTGCTGGAGGCAGCCAGCTTTAACCCGGCCAGCATCCATTACACCGCCGCCAGGCTGCAACTGGCCAGTGAAGCCTCAATGCGCTTTGAGCGCGGTGTACGCCCCGGCCTGACTGTACCCGCCCTGAAACAAGCCACACGGTTAATCATGCAGCTCGGGGGCGGCCAAGCCGCGGGGGGCATAGTTGATACCTATCCGGGAAAAACAGAACCGGAGCCAATCCCGCTGACCTTAAGCGAGGTAAAAAGGATTCTGGGCGTGGAATTCAGCCAGGAGCAGATAACCAGCACACTGACATCGCTGGGTTTTGAGGTTAAGTCCGCCGTTTCCGGCACAGAGATACTGGTTACCGCTCCCTACTGGAGAAATGACATCAGCCAGGATGTTGACCTTATTGAAGAAGTAGCTCGCGTCATCGGCTATGACCAGATTCCAATGACCATGCTCAGCCAGTCTATCCCCCAGCACAACCCGGACCCGCTCATCAGCCTGTCACGACAGATACGAAATTGCCTGGCCGGTCATGGCTTCCAGGAACTGGTGACCTATTCACTGGTAGGACTGGAAACATTGCATAAGCTACTCCCGGACACCGGTACGCCGGAACCGATGCCGCTGCGGGTAGCCAATCCGATGACCGCCGAGCAGGAATACCTGCGCACCGACCTGCGCGCCAATTTGCTCACAGCGCTGGAGAGCAACCGCCGGCATGAAGACAGCACGATAAGACTATTCGAACTGGGTAAGGCATATCTGCCCCGGGATAAGGACCTGCCTGACGAGCCCGAAGTTCTCTGTGCCGTAATGAGCAGCGCCAGAGAAAAAAAGTCATGGCTGGGTGATGAGGAACCGCTGAGCTTCTTTGACGCCAAGGGGATAATCGAAAACCTGCTTAACCAGTTGAATATCAAAGCTGATTTTGAACCGGCCCGTGACCAGGGCCTGCACCCATCCCGGCAGGCAGCCATTGTTATCAACGGTAACCGGCTGGGCACGGTTGGCGAAATACATCCCAAGGTAGCCGGGGCCTTCGAGATTGATGAGGCGGTGTATCTGCTGGAAATAAATGTAACCGCACTTTTACCCTTCGCCACCGGTCATGAAATGTTCCGGCCGGTTCCACGCTTCCCCGGCATCGTGCGGGACCTGGCGCTGATGGTTGACGCTGAAATCACCCACCGCCAGATTGAGGAGATTATCAGCAGTTTCCCGCTGGTAAGCGAGATTAACATCTTTGACGTCTATTCCGGCAAGCAGGTACCACCGGGCAAAAAGTCCCTGGCCTACCGCATTGTCTACCAGTCACCGGATCATACCCTTGTCGACGAAGATGTTAATGAAATTCAGGAAAAAATCCTGAAGAAGCTGTCCCGGCAGCTCAAGGCCACACTGCGCGCCTGAGAATCAGCAGCTAAACTAGCCCTCAATAATTCCCTTGAGCCTGGGGGTGATACCCTCTACCGGCACCAGCTCCGTTTCCTTTTCCGCGCGCTTCTTAATCTCTACACTATTATTCTGCAGAGTACGCGGGCTGATGGTAAGCCGGACTGGTATGCCGAGCAGGTCAGCATCATTAAACTTTGTTCCCGGAGATTCCTGGCGGTCGTCAAAAAGCACCTCCACACCGGCGGCTTCAAGCTCTGCATACAGCTTCTCGGCAACTTCAGTCACCGGTGAATCCCCGCGATAGAGGGGACAGAGATAGACCTGGTAGGGAGCAAGCGGCAAGGGCCAGACAATGCCCTTATCATCATGATTTTGCTCAATGGCCGCTGCCAGCAACCTGCCGATGCCAATCCCGTAACACCCCATCACAATGGGACAGGACACACCCCTTTCGTCAAGATAAAGAGCGCCCAGTTTTTCGCTGAAAAAGGTGCCCAGCTTAAAGATATGCCCCACTTCAATGCCAAAGGTGACCGCAAGTTTACCGCCACACCGGGGGCAGCCTTCTCCGGCTTTTGCCCTGGCGATATCGGCGATAATGTCCGCCTTAAAATCACGCGGGAAATTAACGTTCCTGAGATGGGTATCCGGCTTATTACCACCGGCAACGAAGTTTGTCCCTGATTTCAGCGAGTCATCAGCCACTACCCTGATGCCGCTCAAACCTAACGGCGAAGCCGCCCCGGCGACAATACCCGCTGCAGCAACCTCAGCCTCGGTAGCCAGCCGCATCTCAACGCAGCCAAGCACGTTCTTCATCTTGATTTCATTAACCTCAAGGTCGCCACGGATAACCACAAAAATCAGCTCACCGTCAGCCAGGTAGAACACCGCTTTGATAGTCCGGCCCGGTGACACATTCAGAAAATTGGATACCTCTTCAATACTGGCCATGCCTGGAGTGGACACCTCTTCCCATGGTAATGGCTCACCGCTCTCCGCCCCGTTTTTAACGCTCTCTGCCTTCTCCACGTTGGCAGCATAATTACAGTCAGGACAGTAGATAACCTCATCTTCACCGGTCGGCGCCATAACCATAAACTCATGGGAGTCCTTGCCGCCAATAGCGCCGCTATCAGCTTCAACCATCATCGCCGGCAAACCGCAACGGGCATAGATATTCCGGTAAGCCTGAAGCATCTTCTGGTAGCTTGCCTCCAGTCCCGCTTCGTCGGCATCAAAGCTATAGAGGTCCTTCATGGTGAACTCACGCACCCGGATCAAACCGCCCCGGGGGCGCGGCTCATCGCGGAACTTGGTCTGAATTTGGTAGAGCCGCAACGGCAGGTCACGGTAGCTCTGCACATTACGGCTTACCAGCTGGGTGATGACCTCCTCATGGGTTGGCCCCAGGGCCAGCATGCGCTCCCGGCGGTCACAAAGAGTAAAAAGCCCTTTGCCGAAAGCCCGATCTCGCCCCGTTTCCTGCC
Source organism: uncultured Dehalococcoidaceae bacterium (assembly GCA_964404475.1). Classification (GTDB taxonomy): domain Bacteria; phylum Chloroflexota; class Dehalococcoidia; order Dehalococcoidales; family RBG-16-60-22; genus CAYOKF01. Next base: position 3,740 of record CAYOKF010000014.1, read on the forward strand.
ACATTTCCAGAGGCTGCAGCACCGGCAGGCTCAACTCCTGCCCGCCCGCTTTATCTATTTCATCACGAACGATATTCTCTATCTTCTTTAGCACCCGCCAGGCCAGCGGCAGGTAAGAATAGACACCGGCGGCCAGCTGGTTTATCATTCCGGCACGCAACATGAGCTGATGACTGACCGTCTCTGCCTCCGCCGGTACCTCCCGCAGTGTCTTCCCGAATAGCTCTGATACACGCACTTTATTACTCCACTAGATTAATCTTCTTTTATTCCCGGTTCCGATTTGATACGACCGTATCTTCCATTATTACCCTCAGCCACCACATTTGGTCGCCAGGCTGTTCATCTCGGCGGTGATTTTATTCATCTTTCCTTCCATATCCGCAACCAGTCCCTGTAGCTGGTTATATCTGTTCTCTTTTTCAGCAACCATATTCTCCTGGGCTTCAATTTTAGCCTCATGTAGCTGCGATTCAGTTGAAACCGGCTGTCCGGCATACTTAGTATTATATTCCTCAACCAAATCCTGGTAATAGTCATAGGCTTCATCATACTGGTCATGCACGTCCCCGGCCGCCGCCTGCAATTGATTGATTATGTCAACTCTAACGTTGTATTCCCGCACCAGTTCCGCATGTCTCTTATAGTCCTTGGGGGTAGCGAAAGACCACCCCCGGTAATACAGGGCATTTTCCTCTTCAGTGACCACACGCCCGCCCGTCGTCTCCAAGGCAAGGTATTCCCCGGGGGCTATTTCCGCCATGACCCAGGCATGGTTGGAGTTGATGATATCAATAACCACCGTATCGACACTCCCCACCTGAATTACCGCCGGAATATCCTGGGCTTTGAGCATGTTCCAGACATCCGCAGCCATATCACCGCAAACGAATAAATCAGTGACGCTGTAGGTATGCGTTTCGTGGTAATACCCGACGATATTAGCCGCGGTTTCCGCCGGAGTCTCCCCGACCAATTCATCGCCATCCAGGCCAGCCGTCTGGCTTTCCGGTTCGCCAGCCTGCCCCTGTGCCGCCGCTAGTTGCGCTTCCATATTTTGATTCTCTTCCTGAAGGTTAGCGACCTCACCCTGCAATTCAGTAACCTGCGCCTGTGACGCTTCCAGTTGAGCCTCAAGCTGAGCTTTTAGACTGTCATAAGACTCCTGAGAAACGCCGCCCCCCATACACCCCACCAGCAGGCTGGAGAGTAATATCACCATTATTATTAATACAGCCAGTTTAATGTTATTTCTCATCCTTACCCCCTGATATTTTACAACCCTCCCCCTTTATCCCCCTCCCTTGGCAAGGGAGAGGGAGGGATTATATGAGAGGGACTTCTTTTTCATTCCCTCAGTTCCCGCTAATAATTTTAGCTTGTTATTCTCTCCACTTCCCTTATCAAGGCGCTTACCAAGTCCTTTTCCGCCACCACCCCTATTTTCTCCCCCTTCTTGAACAGGACACCCTTACCCTTGCCGCAGGCGATGCCGACATCGGCATCTTTAGCTTCGCCGGGGCCATTGACCACACAACCCATTACCGCCACCTTTACCGGCTTATCTATCTTTAATAGCTGTTCTTCCACCTCTCCGGCTAATTTTACAATATCCACCTCGGTGCGGCCACAGGTGGGGCAACTGACCAGCACCGGCCCGCGCTGGCGCAGGTTCAGGCTTTTTAAGATCTCGTAGCCGGCGACGACTTCTTCCCCGGGGGTAGCCGTCAGGGAAACGCGTATCGTGTCCCCGATACCGAGCCAGAGCAGCGTGCCGATACCCACCGTGCTGCGGATTATCCCCTGCCGCGGCGTGCCAGCTTCCGTGATGCCGATGTGCAGTGGATATGGTATCTTATCGGCAATGCTGCGGTAAGCCGCAATCGTCGTCGGTACGTCAAAGGCTTTAAGCGAGACTTTAATCAGGTCAAAGTTCAGGCTCTCCAGCAGGCGTATCTCGGCAAAAGCGGCATTGACCATATTCTCGGCAACACTCAGCTCCGGGTCAGCGGTCACGGGCAGACTGCCCGCGTTAACCCCGACACGGATAGGCACGCTTCTCTCTTTAGCTGCCAGCGCTACCTTCTTGACCTTATCTGCTTCACCGATATTCCCGGGATTCAAGCGCAGGCCATCAACACCGGCTTCCAGCGACTGCAAAGCCAGACGATAGTCAAAGTGAATATCGGCAATTATCGGTACGGAAACTTCGTTTTTTATTTCAGCCAGCGCCCGGGCAGCTTCAGCATCGGGTACGGCCACACGCACCAGTTCACAGCCACACTCCTCAAGTTCTCTAATTTGCCGTACTGTAGCCCTGACATCCCGGGTGTCTGTCTTGGTCATCGACTGCACCACGATAGGAGCGCCGCCACCAACGGTTACATCACCAATGCGGATGGGCTGGCTGATTCTCCGCGGCATCATGGTATCAAGCTTTCTCCGGTAATAATTCTCAAGACATCCTGATAGGTGATTAACAGCATGGCGCCAATGAGCAGAAAGAAACCGGTAAGGTGGATTATTCCTTCTATCCGCGGTGGTACCCGCTTACCCCGCCGCAACCATTCCAGAATAACAAAGGCAATCCGGCCGCCATCCAGAGCCGGCAGGGGGAAAATATTGATTATGGCCAAGTTAATACTGAAGAAGGCGGCAAACTCCAGCAGAGGGCTTAGACCGGCCCGAACCGCCTCTCCGGTAATCTGGGCGACACCTATCGGGCCAGCCACGATTACCGGGACCGTGCCGATAATCATGCTGATAATGATATTCTTAAACAGGACAAAGGTATCAATCAATTCCATTACGGCCATCGGGATTGCCCGCCAGAAGGGGTAGCTTTGCCGGGTGACAGCAGGATTCACTGTCTCGATGACGATACCAACCGCACCCTCCCCTTCCGGAGGCTGCCACCTTGGTACCAACTCAACACTCTCAGTAGTGCCATCGCTATGCCGTACCAGCACCATCATCTCATTGCCCAGATTGGACTGGATAGCCCGTTGCAAGTCAACATTGTTTTGCACCAGCCGGCTATCCGCCTTAAGAATGGTATCACCAGCTTCAATGCCACCCAGGGCCGCCGGTGAACCGGCAGCTACATCCTGCACCATTACCTGCCCGGAGACAACACTATGAGGAATCATAAAAGCAACGGCAAAAAACACCACGGGCAGCAGCGCATTCATCAGTGAACCAGCCGCAAGAACCAGTATCCTGACTCCGTGACTCTTACCAGCCAGACTACCGGGAACATCCGGGTCTTCTTCACCAGCCAGCTTGACAAATCCTCCCAGCGGCAGTGCGTTGAGCGAATACCTGGTTTCACCCCGCTTTATCGAGAAAAGGCGCGGGGGAAACCCGAGACCGAACTCGTCCACCCGCACACCAAAAGCCCTTGCCGTAACAAAATGACCTATCTCATGAGCAAGGACAAGGACTATTAGAACCGCAAGGAAGGCTATAATCGTTAGCGCCATTAACTATCTCCGTTAACCATTTTAAACACCAGTTCCCTTGCCCAGTCATCAGCCGCCATAATTTCCTCAATGCCGGGGTGAGCTATAACCTGGTGCTGATCCAGCACATGCTCAACAAGACGGGCAATATCAACAAAGCCTATCTTCTCCTCAACAAAAAGCCCGACTGCCGCCTCATCAGCGGCACAAAGCACCGCCGGGCAGGTCCCCCCCCTCTCACCGGCTTCAATCGCCAGACGAAGGCACGGAAACCTATCAATATCAGGCGGTTCAAAGTCCAGGCGCTTTATATTATTCCAGTCCAGCCGCGGCAGTTCCGGGTTGCTAACACGTTCAGGATAAAACAGGGCATACTGGATCGGCAAACGCATATCCGGGTAGCTCAGCTGAGCTTTGACCGAGCCATCGACAAACTCCACCATCGAATGCACAATGCTCTGAGGATGAACCAGCACCTGAATATTTTCCAGAGGCATACCA
>CAYOKF010000014.1:7711-14967 GCA_964404475.1 uncultured Dehalococcoidaceae bacterium
CCTCAATAACCTCAAGTCCCTTATTCATCAGCGTAGCCGAATCAATAGTAACCTTGGCACCCATTTGCCATGACGGATGCCGCAGCGCCTGTGACAGGGACACCCCTTTTAACCGTGCCGGTGAATAATTAAGAAACGGCCCCCCGGAAGCAGTTAAAATTAGCCGGGACACCCCCCGCCCCTCTCCACTAAGGCACTGCCATATAGCGCTATGTTCACTGTCAACAGGTAAAATCCGCGCGCCGTGCTGTCTTACCTCTCCGGTGATAATCTCACCCGCCATAACCAGCGATTCCTTATTGGCGAGGGCTATGGTCTTACCTGCCCTGACTGCGGCCGAAGTTGGGCTAAACCCTGCCCCCCCCGAGATAGCCATAATAACAGTATCCACCCGGGAATGAACCGCAATCTCATCTACCGGCAAAAACCGGCTACCAAAATCACCCCGGCAAGCCTGTGCCTTCTCATCCTGGTTATAGTCCTGAGAATAGTAAATGAACTCCGGATGGAACTCCTCAACCTGCTTCGCCAGTAAATCAATATTGCTCCCGGCAGCCAGCCCCACCACACAAAATCTATCCGGCAAAGCACGCACTACCTCCAGTGTCTGCCTTCCTATTGAGCCGGTCGACCCCAGAACAGCTATCCGCTTGACTGGACCACTCATAACAATTATTAGGATAACATAAATACCAAGCTAAATCACTCCTTCTATATTCACCAAAGAAAAAGGCGCAGATTAATCTCTGCGCCTGAATCCTGAACCCCGGCTAAGCTCACGGGGACGGTAGTAACTATTTAACTACAACGTCCAGGGTAAAAGACCACTCTCCCTTTTCGCCACCTTCCCACGGCCGGCTGTATTCTACATATATGGTACTTGTTCCCGATTCGAGCGTCTGAAAGCGCCATGTTTCCAGTCCCGGAGTTCCGGGTGGGGGCGGTGGTTCACTTTCCGGGCCAACGAATTCATGGACTTCCTGCTTCAATACCGAGGCATCACTTATCTGCGCATCTTCGGACCACTGGAAACCGGTGGTCGGGTTGGAGCACAAAACCACCACCAGTACATCACCAGCGTTCAAATCTATGGTATCACTGATGTGCTGGTTATTTTGAAACTCATCACAGTATTTTTCTACCCATACCCAAACGGCCGGTTGCGGTTGCGCCGGGGCAGCACAGGATAAAAGAAACACCGAAAGTATTAATGCGGTAATAAACAGGGCAAACTTTCTCTTCATTTGCATTCCACCTCTATTTTTTAACCCTCCTGTAGATATAACGGATAAAACAAATTTTAGTTAGGTCAAATTTAAAAAAGATGAAGATAGCGCGCGGTTTAAATGCGCTTTATCTCATCTCTCCGGTAGAAGATAGCATAATTATGGCTTATTTATCATTTAAATCCCGTGAAATAAAGCCAACTACCCTGATAATGCCTCACCATCTTCCGTTGGTTCTTCTTCTTCCAGATTGCTTTCCGGCTCATCACCTATGATATCAGCCATCTTGAATTTATGATTTCCGTGCTTTTCAGATGTCACTTCCTGAAATGAATTATAGAACTCTCTCTCGGCGCCACAGCACTTACAAACGCCCTTGCTTATTGGCCCGTCAGCTATCTCAATTAACCAGTGGTGGCGGCACCCCTCGACACTATTAATAATGTGTTTTAGTGACGCATCTTTAACCTTAGCAACCATCATGCAACCCCCGTATTAACTTAAGACCATTTTAAGTCAGCCGCCGATAGTTGTATGCGACTTTTGTCTCAACCGGGAACTACAAGAGGAGGCTAAATCAATGGTATAACCGCGGGAAAGATAATGAAGATACTGTAGAAAAGCACCGCGTCAAGGTTATCTTGACACATTATCCGATCGGTCAAATTCTTCAATGATTATATCGCAGGGACAACTTATGGCACCCATGGGGCAGACAGCCTCGCAAAGGGTACACCAGTGTGTACAACCACGGCAATTATCGTGGTCAATAACTGTGATGACATTATCAATAACCACCAACCGCCTACATTGACATATGCTCACACACAGTCCACAGCCATCGCACTTCTGCCGGTCTATTAACGGTTTTCTCACCATAGCTATCGTCCCCTTTAAAGTATTTTAAATCCAAATCCAGCCTTTTGTCTGCGACCTTTGTCTCACGAAGCTACCCCTACCTTCTTCCTGAGCGCTTCCAGATTGGTAATGACAATACGGTGGTGCTCCAGCCGGACAATTCCCTCTCGCTCCAGGTCTTTGAGCGACCTGCCCACCATTTCCCTCGCCGTTCCGGCCATCGCCGCCATCTCCTGCTGGGTAAGCCGTGGCCCCAGACCCGTTCCATCTCCGGCATGCTCAAGCAGTATCCTGGCCACTCTCCCGGTGACATTACGGAAGGACAAATCCTCGACCAGCGACAGCAATTGCTGCACCTTACGGGATAAAACCTTAATTACGTTCACAGCTACCTGCGGGTAGTCTCGCAGGATAAGATCCAGGTCTCCCTTCTTAATTCCGTAGAGAACCACCGGCCCTAATGCCTCGGCACTGGCCAGGTTTACCCCACCACCGGAAAATGGAACATCATTAAAGGATTCACCAGGGCGGATGAGCTCAAGAATCTGCTCCTTGCCATCGGCTGAGAGCTTAAAAACCTTGACCACGCCGGAAACAACAAAATACAATGCCTCAGCCGGGTCACCCTCTAAAAAGATCACCTCGCCCCTATCCACAGCTCTTTCAAAGACGACCTTCCTGACCGAATCGAGCTCATCAGGCTTTAACCCTGACAAATAGGGAACCGAATTTAGAAACTCCACTGAAACTGCCATATTACCGGCTAATATCCTATATACGATTTAGATTTTCTCAAGATTATAGCATTATGCTGCAAATGAGCAAAGACAGTCAAGGCTCCAAGAGGCAAATCAACTTAGCAAACCTGCGAAGGGAAGGGATGATGGACAACTCGGTAAAAACAGCGATAAATCAGGCTCTAACCGGCCTTGTTAAAATAATAGCCAACCCCGGACTCAGTAAGAATATATCGGGGCATACTTGGTTCCGGTTCTATTTTCTGGCGTAAATGAGAGATATAAATCCGCACATAATCCACATCATCGATGTACTCCCAGCCCCAAACCTTCTCCAGCACCTGCTGATGGGTAAGGATACGCCCTGAATTCTCGACAAGGAGGGCCAACATGCGGAACTCGCGCGGTGTCAACTTCACCCTATTTCCATTAACCAGCACCTTACGCGCCATAACATCCACCGTGAGATAATCATCACTGAAGAGAGTATGTGCTTTCCCTTCAGCATAAGAAGGAGACTCGGCACGGCGCAACGCTGCCCGTACCCTCGCCAGAATCTCACTATTTCCCACCGGCTTGATCAGGTATTCATCAGCACCAGCTTCAAGGCCGCGTACAATATCATCCTCAGTACTCCGCTGACCGGTAAGCATGATAACAGGCACGTCAGAGACATCGCGGATACGCTGACAGACCTGCCAGCCGTCCATCCCCGGCATGACCACATCCAGAAGCACCAGGTCTGGTTTTTCCGAAAACAAGAGCCGCAGGGCCTCTTGCCCGCTGTCAGCCGCAAGTACTCCATACTCCTTCTGGGAAAGAACCTGCGTGAACATTCTGACCAGCGCCGGGTCATCATCAACTACTAAAATCTTCTTGTCCACGTCACCTCCTCCCATTACCAGGGACCACCTTTCTCCCGCCCGCGCAACATTTCGTCAACCACCCTGGGTAACTCACGGGTATTAATCGGCTTCGCCAGATAAGCGTCACAGCCCGCTTTCAGACACTTCTCTTCATCCTCCTTCATCGCATAAGCGGTGATAGCAATTATCAGGGTCTGGCTGAATTCCGGCATCTTTCTCAGTCTGCTGACAACTTCAAGCCCGGTCATCTTGGGAAGCTGGATATCCATTATTATCAGTTCGGGCCGCCCCTGGAGAGCCATCGCCAGCGCCGCTTCCCCATCAGCAGCTTTGAGCAGAGTATAGCCACCAGCTTGAAGCGCCATTTCTATCAGTCTCATATTCCGCTGGTTATCTTCAACAACAAGAATTTTCTCTTTCATCGCCACTACCCTCGAAATGTCTGCCACGTGGCTCCACAGTCCATAGTTAATCGGCCGCTGTCAGGGGCAGGGTAAAAATAAACCGGCTGCCCTTACCATACTCACTCTCCAGCCAGATTTGCCCGCCGTGTTTTTCCACAATCTGTTTGGCAATGGTCAACCCAAGTCCGGTACCGTTTTTACCATCAGTTAGCGGGCTTTCTATCTGGCAGAATTCTTCAAATATCTTTTGCTGATTCTTTTTTTCAATTCCGATACCATCATCGATGACACTAACCTGACACCAAACACCATCTTGAGCCACTTCAACCCTTATCCTCCCGCCATCAGGAGTAAACTTGGTGGCGTTGCTTAAAAGGTTGAGCAGCACCTGTCTTACTTTAGCCTTGTCAGCGTGAGCCGGAGTAAGTCCCCCGGCTATATGGATTTCAAGACTCTGTTTTCTGGGAGCCATTATCGGCATCATTTCACTTCGCAACGACTCCAGAATATTAGCCAAAGAAATATTTCTCAAGTTGAGTTCCATTTTCCCCGATTCTATCTTGGCAAGGTCAAGAATATCGTTAATCAGGTTCAGCAAATGCTTACCGCTATCCAGGATATCACCAAGGCAATGTTTCTGCTCTTCATTAATGTTACCGGGGACTTCATCCACCAGCAATTCCGAAAAACCGATAATTACGTTGAGCGGGGTGCGCAGCTCATGGGACATGTGCGCCAGAAATTCGGACTTCGCCTGGGTGGCTCTTTGCAATTCCTCATTTGCCCGATGCAGCAGCTTGTTGGAGCACTGTAAGCCATCAACCAGCCTTTTGTTCTCCTGTAAAAGTCTTTGCTGCCGAAGCGCATTAGCAATAGCGGTCTTTAACTCATCCGGGTTGACCGGTTTGATAAAGTAGGCGTAGGCACCCTGGTTTACGGCATCTATCGCCGTTTCCACACTGGCATAGCCCGTGACCATGATTACGGCAGCATCAGGATTCATCTCCCTGGCCAGCTCCAGTATCTCCAGGCCACTAACATCGGGTAACCTGATATCGGAGATAATAATATCAAATTCACCCCGGCGGATGACTTCCAGAGCGACAGTTCCCTTCTCCAACCCGACAACCCCGTACCCGGCGTCTTCCAGTATGCCGCTCAGCGTAGCTCTGACACCCTTCTCATCCTCCACCAAAATAACAGTGGCGGTAACTGAATTCACTCCCACGGTCATCTGCTTATGCTCTCCACCAGCTCGACAACTCGCTCCATATTGAAAGGCTTGTAAATACAGGTATAGGCACCACCCCCCACAGCCTTTTTCACCAGTTCTTCTTCACTGTAACCGGTCATCATAATTACCACCGCTTCGGGGTCTATATCCTTGACCTGCTCAAATGTGGCCACTCCATCCATATCGGGAAGCCTGATGTCCAGAAAAATAATGTCGTAATGCTTTTCCTTCACCATCCTTAACGCTTCACTACCGTCACCGGCGGTAGCCACCCGGTACCCCTTACTCTCCAGTATCCCGGTCAGTGTTTCACGGTCACCAAACTGGTCATCAACTACCAGTATCAGGGTCTTCTCCTGAAGCAAATCCTCAATAAGGTATATTATCTTATCAATATCAAACGGCTTATAGATAATGGCAAAGGCGCCTTCCTCCAGAGCTTCCCTGACCAGGTCCTCAACCGAGTATGCCGTCATCATCACCACCGCTGCCCTGGGGTCTATCTTTTTTACTTCCCGAAAAGTCTGCACGCCGTTGATGCCGGGCATCTTGATATCCATAAAGATGACGTCAAAATGCGTCTGCGTTACCGCTTCAATTGCCTGGTAGCCGTCCTCAACGGCAACTACATTATGTCCTTTATCCTCCAGTATTCCACCCAGCGTCAAACGGATACTGCGCAGGTCATCAACCACCAGGATGTTAGTTTTTTCCATTACCTACCTCCAGAATCATGATCAAACGATAGCCTATTCTGCCTTCAGGGGCAGTTTTAACGTAAAGGTAGCCCCCTTACCCACTTCGCTCTCCACCCCGATTTGCCCCCCGTGCCGCTCCATGATTGATTTACATACCGCCAGTCCCAGGCCAATACCTTTAGCCTTCATGGTGTAAAGGGGGTCAAAGATTTTACCGGCTGCCTTTTCCGGTATCCCCTGGCCGGTATCGGTAACCGCCAGTTCCAGGAAGCCATCGGCCGCTTTAGCCGCTATGGTCAGCTTGCCACCGTCAGGCATGGCCTGCACGGCATTGGTAATAATATTAACCAGTACCTGGCGTATCTGCTCGGTATCCATCTCAACCTCCGGCAGGCTACCATCCACCTCCCTGGTCAGACCAACACTTTCCGGGAGGCTGCTGTGAGCCACCGCATCATCTACCACCATTTCGATTCTGGCCGGTGATGCTGCCGGTTTACCCACCCGGGAAAAGCTGAGCAGGTCATTGATAATCTTATTGGAGGAAGCGATTTCATCATCAACAATCCCGAGAAACTCCATGACACGCGGTTCCTGCCGGGCCAGGTCACTACTGCCTACCTTTCCCCGGATATAGTAAACCGCATTTTTAATGGCACCCAGCGGGTTTCTGAGTTCATGCCCCACTCCCCCCGCCAGCTGACCTATCGCCGCCAGCTTCTCCGAGCGTACCAGCTGCTCCTGAGCTTCCTTTAACTCTTCGTTGGCTGTCTCCAACTCTTCGTTACTGGCCCGCAGCTCCTCCTCGGTGGCTCTCAACTCCTCGTTGGCTGCTTCCAGTTCTTCGTTGGAAGTCCTGAGTTCCTCCTCACTGGCCTGAAGCTTTTCGTTAGCTGCCTGGAGTTCCGTGGCATATTGGCGGGTGCTTTCGAGGGCCGTTCTTAAACCTTTTGCGGCGTACCAGCTCAAAAAAGCAACCAGGTAGAAGAAAATTACCCTGACGTTTACGGTCAGGTAAACAATAATAGCTTCACTTTTGTTTACCGGCATTATCTGGGGGAGAAGCCCGGCATTCTCCAGAGGTATAATGCCCAGATAAAGAATAGCTGCCAGCGAAGCGACAAGGAAACTTGATTTCGTGCTTTTCAGCAAACCTGAGACCAGAATCGGAAACAGGAAAATAATGGGCATTGGTCCGGCGAAGCCTCCGAACAGGCTGGAGATAACAGCAGC